>JANOCF010001237.1:0-12257 GCA_031412055.1 Holophagales bacterium
CGTCCTTGCACAGCTCCTCCTCGACGTAGCCGTTGATGACATCACGGAAAGACTTCTCCGATTCCCGGGCACATCCCAGGATATCCAGGAGGAGCGCTTCGAGGTAGCCAACATCAAAGTTGTGTACGTCGGCTCCAGAGCTGCTCGTAGATCGGCCGTGTTGCGACGAAGCTCCGAAGCGCCTCCGACGAGCGGCCCAGGAAGATCAGGCTTTCTGTGATGATGCTCCTCGTCAACATTTCGAGCCGCGCAGCTCCAGGCGTGAGCATCGCGAGTGCTTCCTGGGCTCGGTTCACGCCTGGCGATTCTCGATCACTTCCAGAATCGGTCGAGCCAGATACAACCGTCCCCATGATCGCCCCGTGATCTCCTCCAGCAAGCCCTCGGTCTGGAGAAAACCCACCGCCTGCCGGGCCGTGGGGTACGAGACGTTCAGGAGGCGGGCCGCCCGCGAGATCGTGACGTAGGGGTTGGCGAACAGCTCCTCCACCAGAGCCGCGGCCTGGGGTTTCTGACGAAAGCGCTGCCGAAGCTCCTCATGCAGGTCCAAGATCCTTGCGGCCTGGCTGACCGCCTCCCCGGAGGTCTCTTCGACTCCGGCCAGGAAGAACCGGAGCCAGCCTGCCCAGTCTCCCTCGGTCCGCACCCGCTGCAGGGCCTCGTAATATTCATGCCGGTGGGCTTCGAAGTAGGCCGACAGGTAGAGCACGGGCTGGGAGAGCCTGCCACGCTCGACGAGGAACAGAGAGATCAGGAGCCGCCCGAGCCGGCCGTTGCCGTCCAGGAAAGGGTGGATCGCCTCGAACTGCTCGTGCATCAGCGCGCACTGGATCAGGTCCGGGAAGCGCCCGCGCTCGTGCAGAAAGAGCTCCCAGTTCGCGAGGCACTCCAGCATTCGATCGGGCGGCGGTGGAACGTAGGGCGCAGTGGCCGGGGTGCTGCCCGGAGGCCCGATCCAATTCTGCGAACGGCGGAACTCTCCCGGGGTGGCATGCCCGCCCCGGACTCCTCTCATCAAACGCTCATGCACCTCCCTGACCAGCCGCAACGAGAGTGGCAGTTCCTGAAGGCGGGCAATGCCGTACTCCAGGGCGTCCACGTACTGGCGGACCTCCCGGACGTCAGCATCATCGGGACGCTCCTCCTCCACTTCGTCGAGCAGGAGGTCGGACAGGGTCGCCCTAGTCCCTTCAATCCGGGACGAGAGCAACGCCTCCCGCCTTACATAGGGGCCGATCAGGAGGTGAGGATTCGGCAGCCGTCTGCCCAGCCCCGAAAGCTCGCTCAGCCTGGCATCCGCCCGGGAAAGGGCGAGCACCAGGTCGGTGTCGTACGCCAAGTCCGGAGGCAAGGGGGCCGGCACGAAGGCCAGATATCCCCCTGGTGCCTCGATAAGGCTACCTGCGTCCGGGGCCTGGAAGTAATCCCGGTTCAAATTGGCCTCCTCGCTTTTAAAGGAAAGTACCAGTTCCTTTAAAAGGTCTGGCTGCTTTGAAAGCGGGCTTTCAAAGCTCCGAGAGCTCTTAAAGAAAATCGCCCTATTCTTTCAAAGCTTCGGTTACTTTGAAAGGGGGCTTTCTGAGTTGGGCGAGCTTTTAAAGAAAGTGGGCCGTTGCTTTCAAAGCGCAGTTTCCAAGGTGCGCGATCCTGGAAGGAGGAGTGATGGTCGCGTCGGCCGGCGCTGCGCCTGGATCAAGACGTCAATCTCGTCGGGGCGAGGATTGACGAAGTCGAGCCGAATGCGGCCATCGGGAGTCTCCGAGAGCTGCGCGGGGATCGAGCTTGCGGTCAGGAGCCAGCCGGCCGGCAGGACGACGGCGTTGCGCGGCCGTCCGAGCGTGCGATTGAAGACGAGCACGTCACCCCTCAGGCGATAGCTCTCCGGATCGGTATAGGTCTCGGTGATGCGGACGCGGACCGAGTTGCCCGGCGGCAACGGATCGAAGTGGGCCACCAACACCTCGGCGTCGGGAGCGATCCCCTCGTCATCTCCATTCCCGCTCCTCGGGAGCGTATTCCCTTGGAGCATCTCCACCTGGAGCGGCTCGCCGGTATCGAGGTTGCGCGCAGAGGGCGACGAAGCTTTGCTCCCCTTGCGTACGACGTTGAGATACCGGTCCACGCCAGGCCGCCACTCGGTGTAGTCGTGGTTGATGTCGAAAGAGTTGGTCTCGGGCGACTGCAGAAAATAGACGATCTCGCGGTCCTGGCGTGCCCGTTCCGCCAGGCGGTCGTCGGCTCGCGAGGAGAAGGCTCTGGTCTGGGCGGTCTTCCGCGCCTCGATGACCAGCGGGAACGCCGCCGGTCCCGGGTGCACGAAGCTCACCGAGAGCCGTCCGTCCCGTTCTGGAAGGACCTGGGCCGGAGCATTGCAGGAGGTCAGCTCATACCCCACGGGCAGAACGACCGAGTTGCGGCGGATGCCGAGCGTGCGGGAGAAGACGATCCCGTCCGCACCCTTTCGCGTGTAGCTCTGCGAGTCCTTGTAGGTCTTCTCGATCAGCAGGCGGACCCCGCTGTCTTTCGGAACCGGACGCGGCAGTTGGATGCGGATGTAGCTCGTCGCCGGATCGGCATCCGGGAGCCCGCTGGTGCGCGCCTCCTCGCCGCTCACGACCTCGAAAGGTAACTGTTTTGAAGTGGCCAGATCGCGCACCGACTCATCCGTCGCCTCGCTCCCCTTGCGGATCGGATTGAAGTAGGCGGTCGCCCCGGGCTCGATCGCGGTGACCTCGAAGAGGATGTGGAACTGCGCCGACTCGGGGTCGAGAAGCTCATAACGGGAGTACTCGTCCGACTCGCGCTCCGGACCCTCGGCTTGTGCCTGGGCGGCTTGGGGCGTCGGTGGCGCGGTGGCGGTCGTTACAGGCTGCTGCGGCTGGGCGCACGCAGCGAGCAGTGCCAAGGTCAGAAAAGATGGCAGGAGCCGCATTGTTGGAGCATAACATCGGCCTGTCCTGAGCCTCTCTCCGAAGCGCGTTGAGGTGTCACCCTTCCGGGGTTGGGAATGAGGGTGGTGGATCGTGGAACCCAGTGCTCACGTACTGGAATAGCCCGTAGCCATAGTAGAATCCGGGTTCATTCTTGATGTCCATGGACAGGCCATTGGTCGATTTCCTCAACAGGAGACTCTCATGAAGAAGAATCCGCAGATCAAGAAGCTCCAGATCTCCCGGGAAACGCTGCGTCTGCTGACCAGCGATCAGTTGATCCGCGTGGCTGGCGGCATCGACTGGACGGGCTGCATGTCGGAATGCACCGAGTGCGGCGGCACGGGCGGCTTCCAGGTCAACAGGATCGACTGAAGAACCAGGTGGGAGCCAGCCGCTCGACCCTTCGAGCGGCGCGCCTTTCCTGATCAGAGCCAACCCTTCTGCCGTGCGATCCGTGCCGCTTCGACGCGGTTTTCGGCGCCCAGCTTGCTGATCGCTTCGGAGAGATAGTTGCGGACGGTCCCCTCTGACAGGTGGAGCTCGGAGGCGATGCGGGCGCCGGTGTGCCCCTCGGCGGCCAGCCGGAGCACCTGGCGCTCGCGATCGGTCAAGGGATCGGCCTCGTCCCAGGCCGCCGCCGCCAGCTCGGGATCGATGGACCGGAGACCGGCGTGGACCCGGCGGACCGCTTCGGCGAGACGGTCGGCCGGGGAGTCCTTCAGGAGATATCCGGCGGCACCCGAGTCCAGGGCGCGGCGGAGATAGCCGCTCCGGGCGAAGGTGGTGAGAATGACGACCCGCGCCGTGCTGCCCTGGCGCTTGAGCTCCGCCGCCAGCTCCAGGCCGGTCATGCGGGGCATCTCGATGTCGGTGAGCACCACGTCCGGCCGGAGGGTGCCGGCGAGGTCCAGGGCTTCCCGTCCGTCCCGGGCCCGGCCTACGACGTCGATGTCGGGCTCCAGCTCCAGGAGAGCGGCTAGGGCGCCCAGCACCATGGCCTGGTCCTCGGCGATGAGCACCCGGATCATCCTCCCTGCCCCTCTTTTCTCGCCGCCGGCTCCTGGAAGGGCAGGACGGTAACCTTGCCCGGTGATATCGGAGATGGAGACAGGGAAGGGATGGCGACGGTCAGGGTTGTTCCGCCTTCGCCTTCGCGCTCCATCCTGCCGCCGAGACCTTCGACGCGCTCACGCATGGCCGAGAGGCCGACCCCGAACGGGGCCGCGCCGCCTCGGCCGTCGTCCCGGATCTCCAGGCGGATCTCGCCGTTCTTTTCCTCCAGGAAGATCCGGCACGTTTGTGCGCCGGAGTGGCGGATGATGTTGGTCACCGCCTCCTTGAGAGCCAGGGCCAGCACTGCTTCCCGGGCCGGCCCCGGTTCCACCGGCTGGGCGAAGTACTCCAGCTTCACTCCCGACGACTCCAGGGCCAGCCGCGCCCGGGCGATCTCGGCGGGCAGACCCTCGGAGCGGTAGCCGGAGATGGCGGTCCTCACCTCCCGCAGCGCCTCGCGGGAGATCCGCTCCACCTCCCGGATCTCGCGGCCGGCGCGCTCCGGGTCGCGTTCCACGAGCTTGCCCGCCAGCTCGGCCTTGAGGGTGATGACCGACAGCGTGTGCCCCAGGACATCGTGAAGGTCGCGGGCGATGCGCTCCCGCTCGGCCGTCTTCGCCAGCCGCTCGACCTCCTCCTGGGTGATCCGCAGCCGTGCATTGGCCCGGGATACCTCGGCTTGGTGGATGTTGACCCCGCCGATGATCAGCGAGAACACGGCTGCTGGAACCCAGGCATAGGGGTGGAGATCGAGCATCCAGACCTCCAGACCGAGGATCGCCAGAAGGACTGCGAGACAGATCATGGCGAACCGCGGCTTCCCGGCATACCCCAGGAACGCGGCGGCATAGATGAAGAAGCAGCTCGCCCCGGGGTTGGACGGGATGAAGAGGATCCCAATGAGCAGGATTCCTCCCGCGGCCCAGAGGATCCGCGGACCCTTGAGCCAGTATCCGGTGAAGTAGAGGACCAGGAAGGCGAGGAGGCCGGCGGCCGTCAGCACCCAGTCCCGCGGAGTCGGCCTCCCCAGGGCCGCGGAGAGCAAGAAGGACCCGCAGTAGATCAGCCAGACGTACGGGAGCCAGCTGCCCTCGGGATTGCTGGGGAGGAGTCTCATCGTCTCTACCTTACCCGAACGTCTGGCCTTCGTCGCGGCGGTACCCGGCGCGGGCGAGGAGGAGTGAAGCCGCCGTGAACGCCGCGAGGACACCGACGCTCGTCATCCAGGAGAACCTTCCCTGGTCCGCGTCCAGCACGCCGAGGGCGAGCTGGGCGAAGTGGTAGGTCGGCAGCCAGGGAGCCAGCTCCTGGAAGAAGCGGGGCAGGGCCTGGATGGGGACCCACAACCCCGACGCGAACGCCATCGGCAGGTAGATCACATTGACCAGGCCGACGGCGGAGTTGGGTCCGGCCCAGGAGCCGATGGCGAGGCCGAACGCGCCGAGGGGAAGCGCGCCGGTGATCAGGATCCCGGCCAGCGCCGCCCACTGGCCCGCCGTGAGGCTCACCTTGCCGAACGTGGCGCCGAGGGTGAACAGGGCGGCGGTGATGATCGTGCCGAACAGCAGCACCATGGCGAGCTTGCCGGCGAAGTATGCGGGAGGCGGCATGGGCGTGGCCCGCTTGAAGAGCAGCCATCCCTGTCCGCGCTCGACGGCGACGCCGACACCGAAGCCGAAGAGAGCGGCGCCCATCACTCCGAAGACGCCGTAGGTGGCGAGGAGGTAGGCGGCCATGGAGACCGGCCCGGCCATGCGTCCGCCCAAGGCCACTCCGAAGAGCAGGTAGAACATCAGCGGGAACACCAGGGTAGGGATGGCGTACATGGGCAGCCGGATCATTTTCAGGAGCTCGTACTTCGCCTCCAGGGCGTAGATCCGCCCGAGATTTCTCTCCTGGGCAAGGGTTCCAGTGCTCATGCCGCCACCTCCTGAGTGTTCTTGGGGTCGTCATTGGTCAGGGCGAGGAAGGCCTCTTCCAGGTCCGCGCCGCGGACTTCGAGGCCGGAGAGGGACCGGTCGCGGCTCATCAGCTCCCGGAGGATGCGCTCGGCCTCGACCGCGAGCAGCTCGGTGACCTCGCCGTCGCGCCGGGCGCTGCGCACTCCCGGAAGCGCGGCCACGTCGGCCAGCGGGATGCTCGTGAGGCAGCGGATCTTGCGTCCCGCCGCCCGCGCCTTGATCTCGGTGGGGGTGCCTTCCGCCACGATCTTTCCGCGCCGGATGAGGACGATGCGGTCCGCCAGGGCGTCCGCCTCTTCCAGGTAGTGAGTGGTGAGCAGGACCGACCTTCCCTGCCGGGCCTTGTCCGCAATCACATTCCAGAGAGCGCGCCGGGACTCGACGTCGAGCCCTACCGTCGGCTCGTCGAGGAACAGCAGGTCGGGATCGCCGCACAGCGCGAGGGCGAAGAGGAGCCGCTGCTGCTGGCCGCCCGAGAGCTTGCCGAAGAGGCGCTCCTCGAGCCCTCCGAGGCCGGCCAGGTCGAGGGCCGTGCGCCGCGGGAGCGGCCGGGGATAGTAGCTGGAGATCAGGTCGACGTGCTCCCGCACCTTGAGGGTTTCGGGGACCTTGGAGATCTGGAGCATGGCTCCGGTCCGCACCCGGGCTTCGGTATCCCGGGGGTCGAGACCGAAGAGCGTGGCCTCGCCCGCGCTGGGCCGCAGGAGCCCGAGCAGGAGCTGGACGGCGGTCGTCTTGCCCGCGCCGTTGGGGCCGAGCAGGGCGACGACCTCGCCGGGCCGCACCTGGAAATCGATGCCGTCCAGGGCCGTGACGCCGCCGTAGCGCTTGAACGCCTGCCGCAGCTCCGCCACCGGCGCCATCGGCCGGCCGTCGTCAAAAGGATGGGTTGTTCGTGTCATGGTTTCCTCCGTTCTCCTTCCATGGACATTCTGGCGGGCAGAGGACAAGAAGATCAGGGAGGGATGTCAGGAGTTGGGGGTGACAGATGTCAGGTCAGGCTGCTACCGTGCCTGCGAAGGGGGAGCGTATGGACCTGCTCGGCATTCATCACCTGACGGCGGTCTCGGCGAAGATCCGTGAGAATTACCGCTTCTACACGCGAACGCTCGGCATGCGCCTCGTGAAGCGCACCGTCAACCAGGACGACGTGAGCGCGTACCACCTGTTCTACTCCGACGCCAAAGGCAGCCCGGGAAGCGACATCACCTACTTCCATTGGGAGTTGCCGCGGGAGCGCCGCGGCACGCGCTCGATCGCGCGCACGCAGTTTCGCGTCGCCGGGCTCGATTCTCTCGAATGGTGGGCGCGGCGACTCCGGGATAAAGGCGTCTCCGCGGGTCAGGTCACGGAGCGCGACGGCCGGCTGACGCTCGATTTCGAAGATCCCGAGGGACAGCGCCTGTCTCTGGTCGACGACCAGGGCGCGGGCGAGTCGCATCCGTGGAGCCGAAGCCCGGTTCCGGCCGAGCACCAGGTGCGCGGTCTCGGACCCATCCTGCTGAGCGTGCCGGACCTGCGGGCCACGGACGTGGTGCTCCAGCGCGTGCTCAACATGCGCCCGGTGCGCGAGTACCCTCACCCGGACGATCCAAAGCAAGCGGTGCACGTCTACGAGATGGGCGCGGGAGGCGCGCACGCCGAGCTTCACGTGGGCGTGCAGCCGGATGTGCCGGTCGCGCAACTCGGCGCGGGCGGCGTGCATCACGTGGCCTTCCGTACCCCGGATGAGGACTACGAGAGCTGGGTCGATCGCCTGGATACGCTCGGCATCCCAAACAGCGGAGAGGTCGACCGTTTCTGGTTCCGGAGCCTCTACTTCCGCGAGCCGAACGGGATCCTCTTTGAAATCGCCTCGGAAGGGCCTGGCTTCGGGGTGGATGAGGACGAGGACGCGCTCGGAGAGAGCGTCGTGCTGCCGCCGTTCCTGGAGCCGCAGCGCGAGGAGATCATCGAGAGACTGCAGCCGCTTGACGATGAAGACTAATCGTTCTTACAATTATTTGAAATAATCTTCTTCTTCTGCTAACGTCGGCTGCGTCGAGAGCGCCGCTCATCCGGTTTGTCGGGCCTGCCGGAGGGCCGCCTGCTTCAGAGGCCCAGGGAAAGGGGAAGACGCGATGAAGAAGAAGATCGACGTAGTCCGTGCCTGGCGGGATGCCGAGTACCGCAACAGCCTGTCTGACGACGAGCGCGCAAGCCTGCCCGAGCATCCGGTCGGTTTGGCCGAGATCGACAACGAACTGCTGAAGGGTGTCACCGGCGGTGCTTCCTTCCGTTGCAGCACCCCGGCCTGGTCCTGCGTTCCTCCGGGAAGCCAGTGCCCGTAGGCAGATGACGAACCGGAGAGGACGGGCGGGCCGTTGCCGGTCCGCCCGTCTCCGCCTCCCCGCTTGATGAATTCGACCTTTGAGAGCCGGCGTGGGCGGAGGCTCTTTCTCTTGCCGAGCGCGCGGAAGCCTTCTGCGCCGAGCCGGGGGAGCCTCACGGCGAGCGCGCCGCCAGGGCCGCCGAGCGGCTTCGGCGCTGGCGCTTCGAGACGGGCCTCCTCGACGAGGCTCTCTTCGCCGAGCGCCTGGCCGGAGATGGCCTCACACCGGATCTCTTCCTTCGTATCCTGGCCGAGCCGGCCCGTGCGCCGGCCTCTCCGGAGTGGCTCTCGGACCTGACCCGGGCCTTCGCGAACTCATTGCCGCCGGGCCTGGAGCGCGATCTCGGTTTTCTGGAGCTCCTGCGTCCCGTCATCGCCGAGGGATACGCCCGGCTGGATCAAGGGCTCCGTGAGCTGACCGGTCGGGGGCAGCCTGTCGCCGCTCCGGAGGTGGCCGCCAGCCTGCTGGGCCATCTCCTCTCCAGGATCCGGTGGATGGTCGAACGGACGCTGATCCTGGAGCTGAACATCAGCCGCCTCGAAGAAAGGCTCGCGGGAGATACCCCCGAGACCCGCTTCGCCAGCTTCATCGAGTCCCTTCGCGTTCCCGAGGAGGCGTGCGCGATTCTGGCCCGCTACCCGCTCCTGGCACGAGAGGCTGTGCGTCACGTGGCGCAGTGGAGCGCCACGGGCCTCGAGACCCTGGAGCGCTTTCTGGCCGACCGGGACGACGTGGTGAGCCGTCTCTTCGAGGGGAGCGATCCCGGTGTCGTGACAGCTCTTGAGCCGGGCCGCGGCGACCGGCACGACGGCGGCCGGACGGTGACGATCCTGACCTTCTCCTCCGGCCGCCGGCTGGTGTACAAGCCTCGGTCGCTCGCAGTGGACGCCTGGTTTCAGGAGCTTGTCCTCTGGCTCAACGAGCGCGGTGCCGATCCGCACCTGCTTCCGCTGCGGGTGCTCGACCGTGGCACTCACGGTTGGATGGAGTTCGTCGCCTCCGCCTCCTGCTCAAACCCCGAGGAGGTAGAACGGTTCTACGAGCGGCAGGGAGCCTGGGTGGCGCTGCTCTACGCGCTCGAAGCCAACGACTTCCACTGGGAGAACCTGATCGCGGCCGGCGAGCACCCCGTCCTGGTGGATCTGGAGACCCTGCTCCAGCCGTTGCCGCCCGACATCGGACCGGCGGAAGATCCGCTGTCGATGACAGTGCTGCGCACCGGGCTGCTCCCGCGCGGTTTCCGGGTGGAGGGCTCCAGCGTCATCGACGTGAGCGGCATGGGGGCGACCGCCGGCCAGAAGACCCAGGGCCGCTTTCCCATGGACCCGGGAACCGACCGGATGCGCCTCGCACCAACCGTGCTCGAGACTTCGGGGCAGGACAACCGGCCCCTGCTCGACGGCGTGCCGGCCGCCCTCATGGACTACCAGGGAGACGTCGTGCACGGTTTCCAGGCCATGTACCGCCTCTTGGCGAATGAGCGCGGCGCGCTCCTCGCTGCGGAAGGCCCCCTGGCCGCCTGTGCCGGCCTGGATACCCGTTTCCTGCTCCGCAACACCACGGTCTACAGCCACCTGATCCACAACTCGTATCACCCCGACTTCCTGCAGAGCGGCTTGGACCGGTCGCGGCTTTTCGACCGGCTTTGGATCGATGCTTTCCACGCTCCCGGCCTGCGCCGGGCGATCCCGGACGAGCTCGCCGAGCTGGGCCGGGGAGACGTGCCCCGGTTCGGCGCCCGTGCCGGATCGACCTCCCTGCGGACCGGGACGGGTCGGATCCTGGAAGGCTTCTTCGCCGAGTCCGGCCTCGCGCGGACGCGCCGCCGGATCGCGGCGCTCGGCGAGGACGATCTGGAGCGGCAGACGGCGTTCGTCGAAGCGTCGCTGAATCTCGCCCGGCCCGCTGAGGCGCGGCTCGCCTGGGCTCAGGAGCCGCTGCGGGAGGCAACCGGACGGGCCGATCCTGACCGCTTTCTCGCCGGGGCTTTGCGGCTGGGGCGGCGTCTCGCCGTCCTGGCGATTCGGGATGGCGAGCACGTTTCCTGGCTCCGTCCGGACAGCCGGGGCCTGACGCCGTCCGATGTGGGTCTGTATGACGGCCTGTCCGGAATCGCTCTCTTCCTGGCTCACCTCGCAGCCAGGACCGGAGACGGAGGCGCGGAGGAGCTGGCGCGCTCGGCCCTGGCGACGGTCCGGTGGCACATGGGCCGCAACCTCCAGCCCCTTGAAACCATCGGAGCTTTCGCCGGACTGGGAGGTGTTCTCTGGACCCTGACCCATCTCGGTCTTCTGTGGCGAGAGCCGTGGCTGCTCGAAGAGGCGGAGCGGATGGCCGGCGAGAACCTGGAGCCGCTGGTCGGGGACGACCGCCATTTCGATCTGATCGGCGGAGCAGCGGGCGCCATCGTCACGCTTCTCGCGCTGCACCGGCACCGCCCGACTCCAGGCACCCTGGCTCTCGCCGTCCGCTGTGGCGAGCACCTGCTGTCTCACGCCCGGAAAGAAGAGAAGGGAATGGCCTGGCCGCCTCCGCCAGAAGGTGGAGACGTCCCCTTGACCGGGCTCGGCCATGGTGCTGCCGGTCCCGCCTGGGCGCTCGCCTCTCTCGCGAAGGCGACCGGCGATACCCGGTTCGAAGCCGGCGCGCGCGGCGCATTGGAGTACGAACGGAGCTGGTATGCACCGGAACGGCACAACTGGCCCGACCTGCGCGAGGACCGAAAGTCGGAAGACGGGACCGCCTCCTTTGTCCATGCCTGGTGCCATGGCGCTCCTGGAATCGGCTTCGGCCGTCTTGCCATGCGGCACGTGCTCGACGATCCGGAGATCGAGCGAGAGATCCGCGCCGCCTTGCTCTCCACCCGGGACCAGGGATTTGGAGGGAGCCATTGCCTCTGCCATGGCGATCTTGGCAATCTCGATCTCCTTCTCACCGCCGCCCGCGATCTGGAAGATCCGGAGCTGGGTGAAGCAGCCGGCCTGCTCGCCGCAGGCATCCTCGACAGACTGAGGACCCGAGGCCCGCGCTGCGGTGGAAGGGCGGGAGAGGAATTTCCCGGGCTGATGACCGGTCTCGCGGGCATCGGCTACGGCCTTCTCCGCGTCGCCGATCCCGATCGAGTTCCCTCGGTGCTTTTCCTGGAGCTGCCGAAATGATCCGTGAGGTGGTCTGAAGGCGCCCCGGAGCGGGTTTGGACCGCCCCGGGGCTATAAAGAAAGGGGGTTTTAAGGGAAATCCCCTGAACCAGGCTTCGATCTCCTTCTGGCCCGGTACGGGCGAGAAGGGGACGTGATCAACCGAGCGCAGGCTCGGCAGGCTCCTCGACCGGCTTACGGCCGGTCATCCGCCGCACCGCAGCTCCCATCCGCGAGAAGATCCGGGCCTCGGCGATGTCGTCGAACAGGCTGTAGGCCACCGGCGTTCCGATCAGGGTGAGCAGCAGGGCCAGCGTCTGGCCGCCGATGATCACCGAGCCGATCGCGCGGTTGGTCGCCGCGCCCGCACCGGAAGAGAGCACCAGCGGGATCATGCCGGCCACGAAGGCCAGCGTGGTCATCAGAATCGGCCGCAACCGGTCCTTGTTGGCCAGGCGGATCGCCTCGGGCCTGGAAAGGCCCTGCGCCCGCAAGGCCAGGGTGTGGTCGATCTGCAGGATGCTGTTCTTTTTCACGATGCCGAACAGCACCAGGATGCCCAACATCGAGTAGATGTTGATCGATTGGTTGAGCACCACCAGCGAGAACAGGGCGAACGGCACGGTCATGGGCAGCGCCAGCAGGATCGTCACCGGGTGGAGCCAGCTCTCGAACTGCGCCGCCAGGATCAGATACATGAAGATGATCGAGAGCACGAAGGCGAGCATGAAGTTCTGCATCGCCCGGCCCTGCTCGCGCGAGCGGCCGGTGAAGCCGTAGGAATAGGAGGCCGGCATGCCT
>JANOCF010001238.1:0-3123 GCA_031412055.1 Holophagales bacterium
TCGTCGAGATGTGCGACGAGCTGATCGCCGCCCACGGGTTTGCGAAAGCAGGCGGCGCCCTGCCGGACCTCGACGCGGTCCTCCAGGTTGTTGAGGAGGGTGTTGACCCGCGCGCACCGCACGGCCTCGGGATTGATGTCGACCGCCAGCACCCGCCAGCCGCGCCGGGCCAGGAAGACGGCTCCAACGCCCGTACCGGTTCCCATGTCCAGGGCGCGATGGCTGCCCGGCTCGGCCAGGGGCGACGAGGCGACCGTTCGGGCGAGCAGCTCGCCGCTCCGGAACACGACCGGGTTGAGGACGTCCGGCACCGAGACCAGAGGCACGCCGTCGATCTGTTCCAGGACCGGGCGCGCGATCCGGCGCGCGAGGAACGGCAGCTTGAGGTTCAGCCAGACGACGGTCAGAGCCCGAGTTATCGGATTCATGCGAAGTTGCACGGCCGGCTGCGGACGTAGTCCTCGATCCGCTTCGCTCCGGCCCGCAGCTCGTTGAGGTAGGCCAGCCGGTAGCGGTGGTCTCTGCGCAGGCTCTGCAGCAGGAGCGGTCCGGCGCCGTAGGGGAAGGTATAGCGGGGGCCGTCCGCAAACAGGCGGTCGTGGAGCCGCCGGAGGACCAGGTTGCCCAGGTAGCCGCGCCAGAAGTAGCGGCTGCGGTGGCACATTCGGACCAGGGCGCTGCGTCCCAGCCACTCGGCCGAGCGCCGCGACAGGGTGATGCCCCGGAAGCGGGCCAGCTCGCCCGTCCGGTAGAGGTGGAGATGCTCGACCTTCCACCCGGCCTCCACCACGGCGCGGGTTGCGAGGTCGCCGGTGTCGTGACGCACCCAGCGCTCCTCGGGCACGGCCGGATCGGGGTTCTCGATGGCCGGGAAGAAGCCGCCCGGCAGCGTCTTGAGCGCGTCGCGGTAGACGTCCGCCTTCATGACCACGGCGAAGGTGCCGTGGCTGACGGTCTGCTCCCGCGACGCGCAGGAGACCGCTCCGACCTCGGGCTTCGCCAGCGCCTCCCGCACACGCGGCCAGAGGTCGGGAGTGATCCAGAAGACGTCCGTGTCCACGAACGCCAGGTAGGGAGTCTGCACGCGGGCGAGGGCGTTGTTGTAGGCCTCGTGGAACTCGCGGCGGGCGGGTGTGCGCCGCAGCACCGTCGTGCCGGGCAGCCAGCGCGGGTCGACCACGTGCTCGTCCGAGTCCTGGAAGACCTCGATCGCGGCCTCCCCGGCGGGAAAGGAGCGGCTGATGCAGGCGTGCCAGAGGCGCGCGAGATCGGGATAGATGGTCGACGTGAAGACGGTGACCAGGGGACCCGCGCTCAATCTTTTCTCCAGGAGCCGGGCCGCAGGGGCGGCAGCGCGAGGGCGATCCCCTCGCGCTCGGCCAGGCGGAGGATCGCGCGGTCCGAGCGGTCGAAGTAGTCGGTCAGCGTTTCGCGCAGCGCGGGGTCGTCGATCTTGCCGAGCTCCCGCCGGATGACGTCGACCGGCGCGCTTCCTCCAAGAGACACCCCGGAAGCTGGCGCGAAGGGCTCGTCGAAGACGGCCTGGTAGAGCGTTCCGAGCAGGGCGTTGTCGTACGCACCCATGGCGTAGTAGCGCTTCTTCGAGATGAGCCCCTCGAAGCTGTTGCCGTCCATCAGGTGGCCGAAGACCTCCCGCGAAGCGCGGATCACCGTGGTGCCGTGGAAGTCGGCGATCTTCTCCTCGGCTTCCGCGGGGTCGGCAAGGAGGATCTTCCTACCCTGGCTGCGCAGCCGCCGCGCGGCCACATCGCCGGGCTGGCGGTTGACGGTGTTGCGGGCGTCGTCCAGGTTCTCGTAGGCGGGCGCGAAGGCCGGCCTGGGCAGGGCGCGGTAGTGCTCCACCCGGCAGAGCAGGGCGTAGACGCCGGGCTGGTCGGTCCTGCGCAGGAACGAGATCGCGGCCATCTCCGGGTCCTCGAAGCAGGAGAGCTGTCGCGCCGGCCACTCAGGATCGAGGAAAAAAAGGTCCGCGTCGAGCAGGAAGAGGTAGTCCGCGTCGTAGCAGAGCGCCGCGTCGTAGAACTCCAGGAAGTCGCGCACGCCGGGGCCGGGCGACTCCAGCAGGGCGCCGCGGAAGTGGGCCGGGTCGAACTCCTCCGCGTGGGCGTCCCGGAAGAGCATCACCTCCACGTCCAGCCCCGCCCGTTCCAGGGCCGGGACGAGGTCGCGGGCGACGGAGCGGTACCAGAGACGGGCGAGATCCGGATAGCGGTGCGGGCTGGCGAGGACGATTCGAGGTGTCTTGGGCAAAGCGCAGGCTCTCAGGGATGGTCGGTGCGTGGACGATAGCGCCCGGTCTGGTCGAAGCCGCTCTCCCAAACGCCGTCGACCCAGGTGCCGCCCAGGAAGACGCCGCCCCAGAACGTGCCTCCGCGGAACTCGCCCGAGCGGAAGACGACGCCCATGAGCGCACCGGACTCGACCACGCCGCCGTCCCACTCGCACTCCAGGAGGACCGCGCCCCGGCAGACGGTGTCCGGGCCGAAGGTCTCCTTGTAGTGGAACTCGCCGGGTCCGAGGATCGTCATTCCCAAAGGGTCTCCAGCCAAAGGCTATCCAGAAGATCGAGCGCTGCGTCCAGGTCGGTCCCCGTCCGCAGGCGCCAGGCGCCACGCTCGAGCAGGGTCTCGACATGCCGGCGATAGCCGGGGAAGTCCTTCTCGGAGCCGGCCGCGGACCGGTTCCAGTCGCCGAGGGCCTCCTCGAAGCCGAGGCGCTCCAGGTGGCTCTTCCGGCCGGTGATCCTCTCCAGCAGGACCACGGGGCCTGGACGTGCTTCGACGGCCGTGCTTCCGGTCCGGACAGCTTCGAGGTCGACTTCGAGTTTCATCTTACCAGCGCTTTCCAGTGTCGCGGGGATCCCCGCGAGCTCCGGAAAGAGCCGGGCGGCGTCCGGGAGCAGGTGGAAGTGCCAGGGCATGCCGCGCCAGAGGTCCGCTTCGAGGTCGAGCCAGACCACGTCCTCGGCCAGGGCCTGGAAGCGGCTCCGCGCGCCGGCAAACGCGAGAGTTGTCTTGCCGCTGCCGCGCGGCCCGCGCAGCAGGATGCCCCGGCCGTCTTTGAACAGCGCGGAGCCGTGCACGGCCATGAGTCCGCGGGAGG
>JANOCF010001239.1:0-7215 GCA_031412055.1 Holophagales bacterium
ACGGGACCAAGGGCGGCAAGGCCGTCCTCCTCGGCCGGATCCAGGGAGGAGACCGGGCTTCCGGCGGCGTCCGTTGCGTCCGCTTCGAGGACGGTGCCTTGAAGGTCGAGCGGACCGGCAACGACTCCGAGGCGGCCCGGGGCATCGACTTCGTCGACACGGAGACCTGGCGCGTGCGCAACGGCCGCCTGGAGGAGACCGGCAAGCCCGTTCGGCGGCGGCTGGGTGGAGCGGCCAAGCCGATTCGCTTTGCGAAGGGTAAGTCATCCGGCCGGGTGACGGGGAAGACCGGCGGAGCCGACGCCTGGGCTCTCTGGGCGCGCGAAGGCCAGACCATGAGCGTCCGGATCTCCTCCCCGGAGAAGAATGCCGCCTTCGAGATCATGGTCGACGATTACACCGTGTCCTGCCGCGGCACCGAGTGGTCGGGCGAGCTGCCCTCAACCGGCGAGTACCGGATCACCGTGCTCGCCACCCGGGGGACGGCCGAGTACTCGCTGGAAGTGGCGATCCGCTAGCACAAAGAAAGAGGCCCGGCGAACAGCACAAGGCAGGAGATTTCAATTGCCCGCCACCCGTTTCGGCGGCTGGCCCAGTTGCGTTACACTGTAGCGACTGCGGCAACATCGACCGCCTGATCGACCGGCATGGGAGGGCGGCGCGAGAGCGCGCCGCGTAACCGATGCCAGAAGGATGGAATCTTGGCCAAACCAAATTATCAGCATGAAAAGCGCCGGCGGGACCTGGCGAAGAAGAAGAAACAGGACGAGAAGCGGCAGCGCAAGGCTGCGGGGAAGGGCGGTTCCGAGCCCGGCGACAACCCCGAGTCCGAACCGTTGCCTGACGGTGAGCAGGCAGGGGAATCGACCGGGGAACCGGTCGGGGAAGAGACCCCTTCCGCCTGATGTCAGGCTGGGTGCGAGGGCCGCTTCACTCCCCGGGGTCCTTCCCCAGGAATTCCCGGGTCACTCCCGAGTGAGCGCCTCGCAACCCTGACGTCCCAGGTCCACCTTCCACAGGCCCTCGTAGCCTTCGATGAGGAGCTCGTCTCCTCGCCGCACGATCCCCAGTCTCGCGTAGCACTCCGGGACCGCGCCGAGCAGGGTCAACAGCCTCGGAACGGTGTTGGAGTGCGCCACGACCAGGACCGCCTGGTCGTTCGGGTGCGCCGTGCGCAGGCCGGCGAGAAACGGACCCATCCGGTCTTCCTTGATGGTGTCTTCCTTGGCGACCAGGCGGACGCCGGTGCGCAGGGCGAGCGGCAGCCCCGTGGACAGGGTCCGCGTGGTGGGGCTGGTGTAGATCGCCTTGATGCCGGCGCTCTCCAGGCGTGAGGCGAGAAACTCGGCGCGGATCGTACCCGCGGGCGAGAGCGGCTGGAGGGCGTCCTGGTCCGCCGGCCAGCCCGCGGCCTTCTCGGCGTGGCGGACAAGGTAGACGGTGTCCAGGGCAGCGGCAGGCACCGCCACGAGCACGCCTATCAGCAGGGCCGGGAAGGCACGGAGGAGAAGCACGAGTCCTCTCCCTCCGTCCATCCGGCGGGTGTTTCGGGTCATGGTCGGGGCTCCCGGGTCAGTCCATCTGTTTCCTCAACACCGTCGGGATGTCGTAGTCGTCCACGTTCGACCAGTTGGGGCCGAAGCCGCCCGGATCGTCGCCACGGACGTGGGCGATGGCCTTGCGGTAGAACGGCAGGTCCGCGGGCTCGCGCTCCGGCTCTTCGCGCTCGCGGTCAGGCACCGGCACCGGGACCGGCGCGGGATTGAAGCTCGCCGGCACGCTGACGCTCACCGGCATCTGGCGGCTGCTGATGGAGATCGGCGGCGCGGGCATGCGCGGACGGTCGTCCATGTGCCGGTCGAAGCCCGTGGCGATCACCGTCACCTTCATCGCTTCTTCCAGCGTCGGATCGATCACCATGCCGGAGATGATGTTGGCGTCCGGATCGACGGAGTCGGCGATGATGCGCGCGGCTTCGGCCACCTCGTGCAGGGTCAGATCGTGACCGCCCGAGATGTTGATCAGCACGCCCTTGGCGCCCTGGATCGAGGTCTCTTCCAGGAGCGGCGAGGAGATCGCCCGCTGCGCGGCCTCCAGCGCCCGGTGCTCGCCCTTGGCGAGACCCGTGCCCATGAGGGCCATGCCCATGCCGGTCATGATGGTCCGCACGTCCGCGAAGTCGACGTTGATCTCGCCCGGGATGGTGATCAGGTCGCTGATGCCCTGCACGGCCTGGCGCAGCACGTCGTCGGCGATGCGGAAGGCTTCGAACAGCGGCGTTCCCCGCTCCACGAAGTTGAGCAGGCGCTCGTTGGGGATGGTGATCAGGGTGTCGACGGCGTTGCGCAGCTCCTCGATGCCGCGCTCCGCCTGCTGCATCCGGCGCCGCCCCTCGAAGCCGAAGGGCTTGGTGACCACGGCCACGGTGAGCGCGCCGATCTCGGCGGCCAGCGAGGCGATGATCGGCACCGCGCCGGTGCCCGTGCCGCCGCCCAGGCCGGCGGTCAGGAAGACCATGTCCGCGCCCGCGAGGACCTCGAGGATGCGCTCGGTGTCCTCCAGCGCCGCCTTGCGCCCCATCTCCGGGTCGGCGCCGGCGCCGAGACCCTTGGTGAGCAGCCCGCCGATCTGCAGCTTGATCGGCGCGCGGCACTTCTGAAGCGCCTGCAGGTCGGTGTTGGCGGTGATGAACTCGATCCCTCGGAGCTGGGCGTCGATCATGCGGTTGACCGCATTGCCTCCGCCTCCCCCAACCCCGATGACCTTGATGCGGGCGGGAGTGGAGTCCGCCTCGTGGACGCGGACCGGCACCTCACGCGAGGTCTCCGGAACGTCCTGGTCGTCGAACAGAATCATGATGTACCCCCTTTTCCGGGTTGAAGCACTATTTCCTAGAGCACCTAGAGTAAATCCGAGAACATTCCGCGCAGACTGCCCATCATGCTGCGCACGCTGAATCCCGAACGCTTTGGCTGAAGTTTGCCCTGGCTCTCCTCGGCGGCGAGAGCATAGAGCAGGAGGCCCGACGCCGTGGCCCAGGACGGGCTGCTGATGACGTCCACCAGGCCGCCCAGACCGCGGGGCAGGCCGTAGCGCACCCCGACATTGAAGATCTGCTCGGACAGCTCGAGCAGGCCGTCGAGCTGCGCGCCGCCGCCGGTCAGCACCAGCCCGCCCCGCAGCTCCTCGTCGTTGGCATGCTTGAGGAAGTCCTCGCGGATCAGGTTGAACAGCTCCTCGGCGCGCGGCTGCAGGATCTCGCACAGCTCGCGCTTCGGTACCACGCGCGAGGTGCCGCCCGCCACCGTGGGGACCGCGATCCCCTCCTCCTCGGTGACCATGCTCGGCAGGCAGCAGCCCTGCTTGATCTTGATCCTCTCGGCCTCGCCGAACGGGGTGCGCAGCACCATGGCGAGGTCGTTGGTGAAGTGCCCGGCGCCGATCGGCGCCACCGCGCTGTACTGGATCTCGCCCTCGGCGAAGACCGCGTACTCGGTGGTGCCGGCGCCGACGTCGATCAGCAGGCAGCCGAGCTCCCGCTCGTCCGGCGTCAGGATCGCCTCGGCGGTGGCGAGCGGCTCGAAGACCATCTCGACCACCTCGATGCCGGCGCGGTTGACGCAGGTCAACAGGGTCCGGGAGCGGGTGATGTTGGAGGTGACGAGATGGACCATCACCTCCAGCCGGGTTCCCAGCATGCCGAGGGGATCGTCGATTCCCCCCTGCTCGTCGACGATGAACTCCTGCGGTACGGCGTGCAGGATCTCCCGGTCGGACGGCAACGCCGCCGACTGGGCCGCTTCCAGCACGCGCTGAATGTCCTGGCGGCTGATCTCGCGGTCCTTGCGGGCCACGGAGACCATGCCGCGTGAGTTGACGCTCCGGATGTCAGGGCCCGACACGCCCACGTAGGCGCGCGAGATCTCAACGCCCGCCATCACCTCCGCCTCTTCGCTCGCCTGCTTGAGCGCCTCGACGGTGGCTTCGACGTTGACGATGTTGCCCTTGCGCGTTCCGCGGTTCGGAGCCAGGCCCTTGCCCACCACCTCGATACCGCCTTTGTCATCGCGCTGTCCGATGAGCACCCCCACTTTCGAGGATCCGATGTCGATGCCCACGAAGTAAGGTTCTGGTTTGGCCATAGCCTGGTCTCTCTCCTCAGTAAAAAAAGTACTCTATGACCTGAGCCCCGGCCCGCCTTGCGGCAGGTTGGCGCTCGCCGGCTGCACCACGATCCGGCGGGAAAAACGGAGATCGACCGCCTGAATCGCCGGATAACGACGGTCGAGCTCGGGCAGCAGCCGCACCAGCCGCTGCACCTTGGGTCCCACCTGCCCCCGCGTGACGAGCAGGGGGAAGCGAAGCCGGTCGGTGTGAAGCCGGAAGTCCTGCTCGCCGAGCACTTCGATTCTCTGCAGCGCCCCCGCCCAGTCGGGCTGGACCCGGCCGAGCTCCCCCGCCACCGCGAGGGCACCGGCCACGCCGAAAGACTTGGAGAGCTGCGGGTGGGCAAAGGCCACCACCACCAGCCCGGACCTGCGCGCCGCCTCCACCTCCGCGGGCGAAGACAGCGGCACGATGGGCCGCCCCTTCTCGTCCGCGTAGACCAGTCCGCCGCCCTGCGCCAGCAGGGCTACCGGCCGCCGCTCGGTCACGCGGATGCGCAGCCGGTCGGGCAGCTCCTTCTGGATCTCGACCGTCTCGACCCAGGGGTTGCGGCGCAGGGCCGCCTCCACCCGCGGGAGCGACAGGAGGACCAGGTTCTCCCCCGTGAACGGCGCCGCCGCCTCGCGGACCAGGGAGATGGGCAGACGCGGCGTGCCGGCGTCGACGACCACGCCGCGCACGCCGAAGCGCGGCGAGGTCAGCACCCAGATCACCAGGGCCGCGGGCAGGGCCACCAGGAAGAGCGACACGGCCAGCGGACGCAGCAGCGCCAGCAGCGGGTGGCGCCGCTTGCGCTTCGGCGGAGCCCCGGCGCGGCGGAAGACCTCGACCGGTTCCGGCGGGGTGGGCACCAGGGCGATCAAAGGCAGGCTCATTGCGCCGCCTCCCCTTCGGAACGAACCAGTCCCTGGCCGAGCCGGTTCACGTCGCCCGCTCCGAGGGTGACGATCACGTCCCCCTCGCGGACGCTCTCGCGCAGGATCTCCTCCGCGTCCTTCCAAGCTGGGCAGTAGCGCACGTTGCGATGGCCGCTGCGCCGGGCCGCGTTCACCACCAGCTCGCCGGTGACGCCCTCGATCGGCTGCTCGCGCGATGCGTAGACGTCGTTGACCACCGCGAGGTCCGCGCCGAGCAGGGCGTTGCCGAAGTCGTCCGCCTGGTCGAGGGTGCGGGAGAACAGGTGCGGCTGGAACACGGCCAGCACCCGGCCCCGCGGGAAGCTCTGGCGGGCCGCTTCCAGGGTGGCCGCCACTTCGGTCGGATGGTGCGCGTAGTCGTCGATCACGGCCGCGCCGTTCCAGTCGCCCAGGTACTCGAAACGCCGGTGCACGCCCTCGAAGCCGGCGATCCCCTTGGCCATGTCCTCCAGCGGGATGCGCAGGGAGAGACCCACGCCGATCGACGCGAGGGCGTTGAGCACGTTGTGGCGTCCCGGCATGGGCAGGTCGACCTCGCCCAGGATTCCCTCGCGGCCGTCGCGCAGCAGGCGCACCGAGAAGCGGGTGCCGCCACGGCGCGGCTGGAGGTCCACGGCGGACAGCTCGGCCTGCGGCGAGAAGCCGTAGGTCAGGATGCGGCGGTCCGAGATGCGCGGCAGGATCTGGCGCACGTTCGGGTCGTCCAGGCAGACGATCACCCTGCCGAAGAAGGGCACGCGGCTGGCGAAGGTGACGAACGCCTCCTGGATGTCCGCGAGGTCGCGATAGGTGTCCAGGTGGTCGCGGTCGATCGTGGTGATCACCGCGATGACCGGGGTCAGGCGCAGGAAGCTGCGGTCGAACTCGTCGGCCTCGGCCACCATGTACTGGCTGCGGCCCAGGCGCGCGCCGGTGCCGAGCAGGCGCAGGCGGCCGCCCACGATCACGGTCGGGTCGAGCCCGGCCTCGGTGAGCATGGTGCCCACGATCGAGGTGGTGGTGGTCTTGCCGTGGGTGCCGGCCACGGCGATGCCGTAGCGCAGGCGCATCAGCTCGCCCAGGATCTCGGCCCGCCGCACCACCGGAATGCCGCGCCGCCGCGCCTCCCGCACCTCTTCGTTCTCGTCGGACACGGCCGACGAGATCACCACCAGCTCGACTCCTTCGAGGTGGTCGACCGAATGCCCCTTGCGCACGTCGATGCCCATTTCGATCAGGTGCTCGGTGGCCTCGCCGAGCGACTGGTCGCAGCCGCTCACCTCCAGGCCGTCCTGCTCGTAGGCGCACAGGATCTCGGCGATGCCGCTCATGCCGGCGCCGCCGATGCCGACGAAGTGGATGCGCTTGAGGTCCGCGAAGGGGTTGAACATCAGCGGGCCTCTCCCAGCAGCTCCAGGCGGTCGGCGATCTCGATCACGGCGCGCGGCCGGGCGAGCGACCGGGCGGCGCGGCCCATGGCCGACAGCCGCTCCAGAGGCGACGTCAGGAGATCGAGCAGCCTCTCGGCCAGCTTCCCCCCGTCCACTTCCTGCGACAGCAGCATCTCAGCGGCCCCGGCGTCCGCGAGCACGCGGGCGTTGTCCACCTGGTGGCCCTGCGCGATCGACAGCGGCAGCAGCACCGACGGCCGGCCCGCGGCGCAGATCTCGGCCAGGGTGATGGCGCCGGCCCGGGAGACGAGCAGGTGGCTGCGGCCCATCTCGCTCGCCACGTCGTCCAGGAAGGGGACGATCTCCACGTGCGGCGCGCCCAGTCCCACCTTCTCGTAGGCGGCGCGGGCATCGTCCTGGTTGCGGGCGCCGGCCTGGTGCAGGATGCGCACCGAGGGCAGCCGCTCGACCAGGCGCCGGGCCGCGTCGGGCATAGCGTCGTTGATCTGGCGCGCTCCCTGGCTGCCGCCGAGGACCAGCAGGCGCGGAGGATCCATCGGGGATATCGTCGACATTGCCGGAACTTCGAAGAACCTTGCCCGCACCGGCACGCCGGTCACCCACGCCGGGCACTTGAGATCGTGAGCCGTCTCCGGATAGCCGATGGCCGCGGCCGACGCCCAGCGCGACAGCCAGCGGTTGGCCACGCCCGCGCGGGCGTTGGGCTCGAGGAGCAGGATCGGACGGCCCGCCAGTCGCGC
>JANOCF010001240.1:0-3266 GCA_031412055.1 Holophagales bacterium
TGCCGGCGGGACGCCGGCGTTCCCAGTGAATGACCCCCAGCCCTCGTCGCCAAAGAACGGCTGTGCCGCCGACTCGGGACGGGCCAGGTCGGCCACGAGCGCCGCCACGCCGGGCTCCCCCTTGTAGAGGCTGTCCGCGGCTTCGGACCCGCGGACGATCTCCGCGGCAGCCGTCTCGCCAAGCTGGCGGGCGCGCTCCAGCCAGACATCACCACCAGCATGGCGCCAGAGATCGAGGAGGGCGTAGGCGCGGCCGGCCAGGCCGCAGCAGAGGCTCCCGAGTCGGTCGGACGCCTCCCACGCGTTCCAAGCCGCGCCCTCGGCCAGGGCGAGCCACTTCAGATCTTCCAGCTCCCGGTGCGCCAGCGTCCAGAGATGGACGAAGCCCGCGCTGCCGTTGCACCAGCCGGGCATGCTTCCCACTCCCTGAACATTCCCGCTGCCATCGCGCCACGGCCAGCGCAGGCCGCGGCCCCAGTTGCGGGCACAGCCTCCCAGCTCCGCGAGCCGCTCCTCCAGCCTCTCCGGCCTGGGACGACCGGCGGACCGGCACCAGCGGAGCGTGACGTACAGGTAGCCGGCCCAGCCGTGAGCCATCCCCAGGTTGGCCCAGTCGCCCTCGGCCTCGGGGATCGGCGGCTGTGCGTCGAAATCCCGCCAGAGCCCCGCCAGCAGCTCGTCACCCATCTCGCGCAGCCGGGCAGCCAGCTCTTCGCTGCCTGGACCCGTCACTGTGTCGAGAAGCATCGAGGCCGCCAGCACGGCTCCGGAGCGGCCGAGGGCAAGATCGGGGTTCTCGCACGGCTGTCGCACTGCTTCCATGAAGGCGGCCACGGCCCGCCGCTGGGTGGAGAGATCTCCCAGTGCGTGCGCCACCAGGGCCTGCACGGCCAGGGGGCCGCTCGGCGTGTGGTAGGGGGTGACGGTCCCCAGCGACTCGCGGGAGAGCTGCCGGTCCGGGTTGTAGAAGCCCTCGTCGGGCGTGCCCGCCACAGACTTTGCGGCCCACAGGTCGGCGCGGGAGAGCAGCTCCGCATCCTCCCTCGCCAGGGCGATGCGGTAGAGGGCACAGGCCGCGCCCGCGGCGCCGAAGTTGATGGACAGGCGGGGCGGGTCCGGGAAGCCGTCCTGGAAAAGGGTCCCCTCGGGACGCAGGCGGTCGAGGACGCGGGCGAGCAGGGCCTCCGAGACTCCGGACGGCTTCCGCACCGCCGGAGGAGGAGCGTCGACCAGGGCCAGGGCTCCGGCAAAGGAGGCCATAGAGGGGAACCGCTCCTCCGGCTTCTTGGCGAGGGCACGGTCGAGGATCGCCTCGACCATGGGCCAGGGGTCCACGCCCCGCTCCGACAGGGGGAGCGGCGGCTCCTCCGCGATCTGGCGCAGCATCTTCTCCCTCTCCAGGGAGAAGTCGCGGTACTGAGCGCCGGCCAGGAAGAAGTAGATCATCACCGCCACCGCGTACTGGTCGCCGGCGGCCGAGGCTTCCGGAGGTCTCTCGCCGGCCTGGACGGCGGCCGCGTACTCCGGCTCGAAGTAGAAGGCCACGCCGCCGCGCCAGGGGCGAGGGATCTCCCCAGGGCTCCCCTCCCAGCGCGCGATCCCGAAGTCGATCAGGCAGACCTCTCCGGAAGCGGAGACCAGCACGTTGCGCGGGTGGACGTCGCCGTGCACCACTCCGCGGTCGTGCAGCCGGGCATAGGCGTCGACGATGGAGCGCGCCATGGCGAGCAGGCCCGCCCGATCGCCACGCTGGCGCAACTCGGTGGCGGCCCGCCAGGCGTCCACGCCGGAGAACCACTCCATGGCGAGGAAGCGCCGGCCTTCGATCTCCCCCCGGGCCAGCAGGCGCGGTGCCCCATCCCCCGCCAGGTGCTCGAGAATGGCGGCTTCGCGCTCGAAGTCGGAGCCGGTGCGGCCGGCGGCGGCAGGTCGCTCGATCTTGAGGGCTGCGGTAATCGGCGGGAGTTCCTCGGAGCGCACCTGGTACAGCTCGGTGTCCTCCAGCCCCTGGATGCACTCGACGATCTCGAAGCCGGCTACCTCTTCACCGGGCTGATGGGCCTGGCGGATGGCGTCGGCGTCGGCCGAACCCTCGACCACCAGGAACCCCGCGGTCAGCAGGCGCTCCAGCAGCGGATAGGCCTCCTCCAACGTGGTCTCGGGGTCCAGGGAGCGGCCGCGGCTGAACTCGATCACCGCCTCGACAATGGTGACCGGCGAGCGGAAGTGGCCGATCAGCTCGGCGGCCCCGGCGTCGACGATCCGCGAGGCCGTGCGCGACCTGGGGCGGGTGACGGCGAAGTCGCCCTCCTCGTAGGTGAGCTGGCGCCGCACGCTCTCGGGCAGCTCCGCCACCGGGACCAGCAGCACGTCGGAAGGGAGGATGAGGCGGTCGGTGATGGCCATCGCTTCGATCCTCAGCTCCGCTTCCAGAGCAGGGCGCCCGGGGTCCAGGAGTCGGTGTCCACCCCTTCCAGGCACACGCGGTCCAGGGCGAAACGCCAGGGCTCGTCGGCCTTGGAGGACCGGGCCGAGACCAGGGCGCGAGCCAGACGGTGGGTCAGCCAGAGACGCCAGCTCTCGCCGCTGCCGAAGGACGACTCTTCCCGCGGAGGATCGACGCCCCAGGAGAGCAGCCCGCCGCCGCCGATCTCGGAGGTGAACGGCACCCCCTGGGCAGGCAGGCCGGACAGGCGGGTGGACAGGGCGTCCGCGGCAGCGGCCAGGCGGTCGAAGCTCGGGAAGTAGGACACGATCTTGTCGGCCCGGAGGATGCCCCAGGCGTCGGAACCCACCTTGAACTGGGGCGCCCGGGCTGCGGCCAGCGCCTCCAGGATGGCGCCGAAGCTCTCCGGCAGGGCTTCGGGCAGCGGGCTGATGTAGAGCTTCCAGGTCGCGCCCTCTCCTCCGAGGTCGTTGCCGGGCTCGCGGGAGCGCCAGCTCAGCCACCAGTCCGACGAGCCCCCGGTCCGCTCCCAGCTCCGGTCGAGCAGTTTGCGGTGAATGCCGCCGCCGGCTCCAACCCCCAGCCAGGAGAGAACCGCGTCCCCACCCCCGGGCAGCAGCCGCTTCCATTGGGGGGTCAGGGGGCGCCGGTTGTAGCCGTAGAGCCGGAAGGAGACGGCCAGAGGATCGTCCAGGGCCAGGTCCTGGGCATAGCGCAACGCCGCCAGCGACAGCTCCGAGAGCCGGCCGCTGCTCGCGGAGACTCCGCCCCGTTCTCCGAACCGGGCGAGGGCCGCCGCGCCGGAGACGAAGTCGTTGGC
>JANOCF010001241.1:0-4752 GCA_031412055.1 Holophagales bacterium
TCGGAGCGAAGCAAGATCAACGAGGTCCTCCGCTTCATCTTCGAGGATCTCGACCTGGCCTACTCCCTGGCCCCGACCCGCAACGCGGTGGCGGCCTTCGAGACGCAGAAGGGCAACTGTCTGTCGTTCGTGAACCTTTTCGTCGGCATCGCCCGCGAGCAGGGACTCAACCCCTTCTATGTCGAGGTCACCGACTACCAGAAGTGGAACCATCGCGAGGGCATGGTGGTCAGCCAGGGCCACATCGTGGCCGGCATGTACCTGGAAGGGGAGCTCAAGACCTACGACTTCCTCCCCTACCGCCCCAAGGCCTACAAGGCGTTCAATCCCATCGACGATCTGAAGGCCGCAGCGCACTACTATAACAATCTCGGTGCCGAGGCGCTGATGGCCGGCGACCTGGAGAAGGCCCGCCAGCTCCTGCAGATCGCGACCGGCATCGCGCCGGAGTTCGAGAAGGGGCTCAACAACATGGGCGTCGCCCTGGCGCGCAGCGGCGAGTCCGACCGCGCGCTGGAGATGTACCAGAAGGGGCTCGCCATCGACCCCGAAAACCCCATGCTCCTGACCAACCTGACCCGCCTGTACCAGCAGACGGGCCGCGCCAGGGAGGCCGAGGAGCTGCTCGTCAAGCTGGAGCAGAGCAACACCGCCAACCCCTTCTTCTTCGTCTACCAGGGTGAGATGGCCCTCAGCCGCGGCGAGCATGAGAAGGCGATCGACTACATGGTCCGGGCGCTGCGCCAGGACAGCGAGCTGCCCGAGGTCCATGTCGGCTTCGTCAAGATCTACTTCGCGCTGGGCGACCTGGAGAAGGCCCGGCATCACCTGGAGCGGGCACTCAAGCTGGACGCGACCAACCAGGACGCTCTGCAGTACGCCCGGCTGCTCGGCCAGTGAAGGATCGCGGCCTCACCCTCGCGCTTCTCGCCGCCGGCCTCCTGGCCGCAGTCGGAAGCGCGAGGGCGGAGGACGGCTACGCGCCGCTGCGCGGCCTGCTCTCCGAATCCCCGAACGAGCGCCGCGCCGCCTCCAGCGCCCTGATCGAATCCGGGAAGTCCGGGAAATCCGAGGTTACCGGGCTGGTCCCCGGGCTGGTGGACCTGCTTTTCTTCCTCCCCAAGCCCCGGCGGGCCGAGGCGATCTCCGCTCTTGAATCGCTGACCCGCGAGCGTCCCGGCGAGCGCTACCACGACTGGGTGGAGGTGGTGAGCCGCCGCACCGAGCTGCGCCCCAGGGCGGGCTACGCCGCCTGGAAGGGCGAGCTCTTCGCCCGCATCGACCCGCGCTACCGGGAGATCCTCGGCCAGGACGCGCCGGCGCGCATCCGCCTGGAGGAGGTCGTCTGGGGCGGCGTCCCGTTCGAGGGTATCCCGGCCCTGGACCGGCCGGCCACGGTGCCCGCGGAAAGGGCAGGCTACCTCCAGGACGGCGAGCGCGTCTTCGGCGTCAGCCTGAAGGGAGAGCAGCGCGCCTATCCCCTGCGCATCCTGAGCTGGCACGAGATGGTGAACGACGTGGTTGGCGGCGAGCCGGTCACCTTGAGCTTCTGCACGCTCTGCGGCTCGGGAGTCCTGTTCTCGACCCGCCGACAAGACACCGAGCCGTTCACCTTCGGAACTTCCGGGCTGCTGTACCGGTCCAACAAGCTGATGGTCGATCGCCAGACGGGCACCCTGTGGAGCAACCTGACCGGCGAGCCCGTCGTGGGTCCTCTTTTGGGACAATCGGCCCGTGATCCCGAGCCGCTGCCCGTGTTGCCGCTGACCGTGACCACCTGGAAGGAGTGGCGCGCGCGCCATCCGCGCACCACGGTCCTCGCCCTCGACCGGGCAATGGAGGCGCGCTGGGGCTACGACTACACCCCGGGCGCCGCGGACCGCAAGCGCCAGGGGGTCTCGTTCCCCACCGGTCCCCAGGGTTCGGCCAGCAGCCTCCTCGATGGAAAGACCGAGATCTACGCCGTGCGCCTCGGCCGGTTGGCCAAGGCCTACGAGTTGGCGCAGGTGCTCCGGGAGCAGGTGATCAACGACCGTCTCGGGGAGCACGGCCTGGTCGTGGTAGGCGACCCGGAGAGCGGCTCGGTGCGCGCCTACCGCAGCGCCGGTCTCGCGTTCTCGCCCGGCTCACGCCCGGACGAGCTGATCGATGGTGAGGGCCGCCGGTGGACGGCCGGGGAGGAGGCGCTCATGTCAGCGACGCAGGGAAGCGATTCTCCAGCTCCCCTCGAACGAATTCCCGGCCACCAGGCGTTCTGGTCCGGCTGGCAGACCTTTTTCCCCAGCTCAGAGCTGTATCGGGGCAAGGCCGGTTCTCCGGCACGCGACTAGCCCCCGGTCTTTTCATGGAGGCTGCGATGAGCCCGGTCCGATGCAACCCAAAATCCTCTCTTCTATCCCGGCTCCTCCTGCTGATCCTCTCCTCGGTCCTGCCCCTGCCTTTCTCACCTGCCAGTGCGCAGGCGCCGGAGCAGAAGTTCGAGGAGACATCCCAGGTCGTGGCGGTCGAGGTGCCCGTCAACGTGGTGGACCGGGACGGCAAGTCGGTGGGCGGCCTGACCGCCGCCAACTTCGAGATCTTCGACGCGGGCACCCGGCAGGCGATCACCGGCTTCCAGGTGGTCGACCTCGCGTCCGTCGGGTCGTCCGAAGGCCCTGCCGCCAGCGCACCGGAGGCCTCCCTGCCCGCGAGGCGCCACTTCCTGCTGCTCTTCGACCTCACGTTCTCGACTCCGACCGCGATCCTCAGGGCTCGCCTGGCCGCGCGCGAGTTCCTCCTGGAGTCGCTGCACCCGTCCGACCTGGCGGCCGTGGCGACCTACTCGATCGAGTACGGGCCGAAGCTGGTCATCACGTTCACCCCCGACCGGGCGCAGCTCGCCCGGGCCATCGACACCCTGGGCATGGAGCAGACCGACGGTGGACGATTCCGGCGGGATCCTCTCCTCTTCATGGTCGACGCCCCGACCGGGGGCCGCCTCGCGGACTTCAACGCCTCGATGGACACCCGGGGCGCGGAACTCAAGACGCAGCGCGACCAGGCCCTTCTCGAACACATCCAGGCCATCGCCAACGTGGCCGAGCGCGACGACCGTGCCCACGAGCGCAGCCGGATCACCACCTACTCCAAGGCCCTGGGCGCCATGGCCCGGACTCTCAATGCCGTGCCCGGGCGCAAGCACGTCGTCTTCTTCTCCGAAGGGTTCGACAGCAAGCTCCTGATGGGCCGCACGGAAACCGGCGGCGACGAGGCGCAGGAGCAGGACGTCAACACCTACCGCGGCAACGTCTGGATGTCGGACAGCGACCAGCGCTACGGCAATACCGGGCTGCAGAACGACCTCAACCGCATGCTGGAGGAGTTCCGGCGCGCCGACTGCGTCATCCAGGCGGTGGATATCGGCGGCCTGCGCGGCACGTCGGACGCGTCCGGCGGGGGCGGGAGGAACGGCCAGGAAGGCCTCTTCTACATGGCCAACGAGACCGGCGGCGAGCTGTTCAAGAACACCAACAACCTGGGCAGCCAGCTCCGCAGCATGCTGGAGCGCACCAGCGACACCTACCTGCTGACATTCGAGCGCTCGGATCTCAAGCTCAACGGCTCGTACCACAAGCTGCGGGTCAAGGCGAAGCTTCCGCAGGGCGCCCGCCTCTCGCACCGCGCCGGCTACTACGAGCCGCGGCCGTACAAGGAGCTCGACCCGTTGGAGAAGAGCCTGCTCGCCTCGGGCGGCATCATGGGCGCGGCTCCCAAGCGCGACCTCGACCTCAATCTCCTGGTGGCGCCGTTCCGCTCCAACGAAAAGGTGTCCTACGTGCCGGTCATCATCGAGGTGCCCGGCCGCAAGCTCCTGGAAGGGCACACCGGCGGCAAGCTCAACGTCGAGTTCTACGGCTACGTCAACGACCACCAGGGCCAGATGCGCGACTTCTTCTCTGAGGTGGTGTCGCTGGATATGGGCAAGGGCCGGCAGGGGCTGGAGCAGGGAGGCATCAAGTACTACGGCCACTTCGATCTGACTCCCGGCGACTACCGGGTGCGGGTGCTGGTGCGCAACGCCGACACCGGCCGGACCGTGGTCACCATGGTGCCGGTGCAGGTGCCCGCCTACAGCGAGACCGAGGCGACCCTGCTGCCGCCCTTTTTCATGGAGCAGGAGCGGAGCTGGGTCCTGGTGCGGGAGAGCTCCGAGGTCGGCCGGCCTTCCGTGGTCTACCCGTTCACGGTCAACGGCGAGCCGTACGTGCCTTCGGCCCGGCCGGTGCTGGAGGCCGACGACCTGGCGCGGCTCTGCCTGGTGGCGTACAACCTGGGCTCCGGAGACCTGTCGCTCAACGTCCAGGTGACCGGTTCCGACGGCAAGATCCAGCCGGGCGGCCGGCTCGCCCTGGTGGAGCGCACCGCCACCGGCATTGCCGGCGTGGACAAGCTCCTCGCCACCTTCGAGCCCACCGGGCTCGCGGCCGGCGACTACGTGCTGCGGGTCGCGGTGACCGATCCCGCCGGCAACCAGGAGGTCAACTCGCTGCCGTTCCAGGTCGTACCCAGGTAAGCCTGAAAGGGAGGAGCAGACCCGAATAAGGGATAGAATCGTCTCTTCGCTGATCTGATCGATTGGGAGTGGGTTGTACCAAGCGGGGGCACGTCGAACGCCGCTGACCCGCAGCGGAGAGGGGGATCCATGAAAGCTGTTTGGAAGATGCCCGCCTGCCTGGGCGCCGGGCTGTGCCTGGTTGTCGCCATGCCTGGTCT
>JANOCF010001242.1:0-4056 GCA_031412055.1 Holophagales bacterium
GGCCGCCCAGCTCCTGCCCCCGGCCGAGATCCTGGTCATCGACAACGCGCCAAGCGACGGACGGACGCTGGAGCTGGTGGAGCGCGAGTTCCCGGGATGCCGCTACGTGGAGGAGCCGGTTGCCGGCCTGGACTTCGCCCGCAACCGGGCCCTGGAGGCCGCCCTCGGAGACGTGGTGGCCTTCCTGGACGACGACGCCGTGGCCGCGCCGGGGTGGACCAGGGCCCTGCTGGAGCCGTTCCAGAAAGATCTTAAGGTGGCCGCGGTGACCGGCTGCGTGCTCCCGCTCTCCCTGGAGACCGAGGGCCAGCGGATGTTCGAGGCCAACGGCGGCTTCTCCCGCGGCGAACAGCAGGTGCGGCTGCCCCGCGACGCGGGCGAGCCGCTGCACGGCCGCCGCGCGCCGCTCATCGCCTGGGCCGTGAGCGTGGGGAGCGGCTGCAGCCTCGCGGTCCACCGCTGGCGCATGCTGGCCCTCGGCGGCTTCGACGAGGCGCTGGATCTCGGGCCGGAGCTCCCCGGCGGCGGCGACCACGACGCGCTCTGGCGCCTGCTGGACGCGGGCTGGACGGTGGTCTACGAGCCCGCGGCTCAGGCCCGGCACGAGCACCGCAAGGAGCTTCGCGTGGCCTGCAACCAGATCGTGGGCCATCAGCGGGCCCTGGTGGCCTTCCTGGTCAAAACCTTCGGGAACGCCCGGGGCCGGAGGAAGCTGGAGATCCTGGTATTCCTCCTCTGGCGCCTGGTCAAGCCGCTGGCGCGGCTGCTCACCCCCTTCGATCCCCTGCCTTTCGGCACGCGTGCGCGCATGCTCCTGCACTGCTGGCGAGGGCTGGGCGCCTACGCCTCGGCCCGCAAACTGGTCCGGCTACGCCGGATGGCGGTCCGGACGGCCGGCGCGACCGAGGTCCAGAAGACATGACCGAGCCCCGTCTCTCCGTCATCATCTGTACCCGGGAGCGGCCCGACGACCTGGAGCGCTGCCTGGCCGCGCTGGCCCGGCAGACCGTGGGGCCGCTGGAGATCATCGTCGTGGACAACGCCCCGCGCACGAGCCGCACCCGGGAGGCGGCGGAGCGAGCCGGCGTGCGCTACGTGCTGGAACCGCGCCCCGGCCTGGACCGGGCGCGCAATGCCGGGCTCCGCTCGGCCATCTCCGCCGGGTCGGACTGGATCGCCTACACGGACGACGACGCAGTGCCCGACTCGGACTGGGCCGAGGTGCTGCTGGAGACGCTCGCCGATCCCCAGGTCGGCGGAGTGGCGGGCAACATGCTCCCCCTGGATCTGGAGACCGAGGCCCAGCACCTGTTCGAGCGCTACCTCGGAGGCGAGGCCGGGCGGCGGAAAGCTCACCAGCGCCGGGTCTTCGAGCCCCCTTTCTCCCCTGCCGGCGCCGGGCAGGTGGGGGCCGGAGCGAACATGGCGTTCCGGCGCGCGGCCCTGGACTCGGTGGGGCCGTTCGACGAGGCGTTCGACTGCGGCACCAGGACGCGCAGCGGCGGCGACACCGAGATGTTCGCCCGGCTGATCGCCGCGGGCTGGACGCTAGTGTACGAGCCCCGGGCCCGTGTGCTCCACCGCCACCGCCGCACCCGCGCGGAGCTGCGCTCGCAGCTCTTCGGCTACGGCGTGGGCGTCTACGCCTTCTGGATGCACCGCATCCTCCACGACCGCGACCGGGATGCGGGCCGTTTCGCCCTCGGCACGCTGGCGACGCACGGCGTGCGCCGGCTCGGCCGCTCGCTCCTGGGGCGCCCCGACGAGGTGCCGCCCGACCTGGTGCTGGCCGAGCTCCTCGGCTGCCTCTACGGACCTGTGGCCTATCTGCGGGAGCGGCGGCGCGCGGGCTCTCCCCCGGCCCCGCTTTCGAGCCTTCCGAGGGTGTCGTGACCGAGGTCTCCGTCGTCATCCCCACCTGCGGCCGGCCGGACATCCTGCGCGGCACGCTGGAGGGCCTGCTGGCCCAGCGCTTCGAGCCGGGCCGGATGGAGGTCCTGGTGGTGATCGACGGCGGCGACCCGGCGAGCCTCTCCCTGGTCCGCGAGCTGGCCGCGTCCGCCCCCTTCCGGCTGGAGGCCATCCCCCAGGCGCGCAAGGGGCAGGGGTCCGCCCGCAATGCCGGGATCGAGCGCGCTGCCGGGCGGATCGTGCTGATGCTGGACGACGACATCCTGGCCGTGCCGGACGTGGTCGCCGCCCATTTCGGACATCACGACCGGGAAGACACGGTGGTCACGGGCTCCCTTCCGGTAGAGCGCCTGGACGACGAGCCGGCGCACATCGAGGCGGTGCGGATCTGGTGGGACGGGGAGCTGAAGAGCCTGGCCGCGCCCGGGCACCGGCCGGGCTTCCGCGACTTCGTTACCGGCAATGTGTCCGCGCCGCGGGAGGCGCTGCGGGCCGCCGGCGGATTCGACCCGGCCTTCGTCGGCTACGGCCGGGAGGACTACGAGCTGGGCTACCGGCTTCTCCAGCGCGGCCTGCGCTTCGTCCACGAGCCGCGGGCGATCGGGCTGCACTGCTATCGCAAGCCGGTGCTGGAGTGGGTCCGGCAGTTCCGGGGCACGGGCAAGGCCGACGTGATCTTCGCGCGCAAGCACCCGGGCATCGCGGGCGAGGTGATGAACCTCTCCCCCTTCCCCCGGGTGCCGTTCGACACGGTGGCGGTGTCGGCAAGCGAGCAGATGGTGGTGCGGCTCAACCGCATGGGCGGGAAGATCTGGGAGGGGGCGGCAGGATTCGCGCAGGCGGCCTGGTACTGGAAAGGGATCGCGGAGGAGGCCCACGGCCGGCGCGAGATGGAGTGGCTGATCCAGGCGCGGGATGCCGGCAAGGCCGGGACCGCCGTTCCGCCGCAGCGGCGGCCGTCGCTGCTGAGCCGCCTGCTCCGCGTGGGGAGAGCGTAGTGGTCTCAGGGGTCTCAGGAGCCTCAGGGGGGTCGAAAGACGAGCATCGTCCCTCCTCCTGGGCCGAGGTCTGGCGCTTCCGCGAGCTGCTGCGGAGCCTGGCGGCACGCAATCTCAAGGTCAAGTACCAGCGCTCGGTCCTGGGCTTCGTCTGGACGCTGCTCAACCCGCTCCTGACGCTGACGGTGCTGGTGGCAGTGTTCACCTACATCATCCCCATGCCGATGGAGCACTACTGGGCCTTCCTGCTCAGCAGCTGGTTCGTCTGGAGCTTCCTCCTGCAGATGATCTCCACGGCCACCTACGTCATGATCGAGCACGCCGGCCTGCGCCGGAGCGTGGCCTTCCCCAGCGAGGTGCTGGTGCTGGGCGCGACGGCCTCGCGGATGTTCGAGTTCCTGGCCGAGCTGGGGCTGGTGCTGGTAGCGCTGGTCCTGTTCCATCATCACGGCCTCCCGGCGAGCTTCGCCCTGCTGCCGGGGCTGCTGGTCATCCAGGTGCTGCTCGCCCTGGGGCTGGTGATGCCGCTCGCCGTGCTCTCCGTCTTCTATGCCGACGTCCAGCACGCGGTGCCGGTGGCGCTGATGGTCCTGTTCTACGCCTCGCCGGTCTTCTACTCGGCAAGCATGGTGCCGGAGGCCGTCCGGTATCTCTATCTCCTCAACCCGATCGCCGGCATGCTGACGCTCTACCAGCAGGTCCTGTATGAGGGACGCTTCCCCTCTCCCGGCCTGCTGGCGTCGGTGGCCGCAACCTCTCTCGTCCTCTTCCTCCTGGGTCATGCAATCTTCCGCCGTTACCGCGACGTCCTCGCCGAGATCGTCTAGCCAGACGGTCCCCGGGGGGGCGGGCCCGGCGGTCCTCTGCCGGGGCGTGGTGAAGCGCTTCTACCACTATGAGCACCGCACGAGCTCGCTGCGGGAGGCGTTCATCCGGGGAGTGATGCGCCGGCCGCTGAACGTACGCCGCGCCCGGTTCTCGCTGACCGACTTCAACCTGGAGGTCGCGCCCGGGGAGTCGGTGGCGCTGATCGGGCCGAACGGCTCGGGCAAGAGCACGGCCCTGCGGCTGATCGCCGGAATCTACACGCCGACGGAGGGGGTCATCCGGACGCGCGGGCGGGTTACGGCCGTGATCGAGCTGGGGG
>JANOCF010001243.1:0-2144 GCA_031412055.1 Holophagales bacterium
TCGGAGGTGCCCACCGGCCGCGGCGGCTCCGGCAGGGGGTTGGCGGCCCGGGGCAGGTGCGAGAGGAGAGACTCCAGCTTGCGGTGGACCGCATCCTCGTCCAATACCCCGGCCACGGAGGCCAGGACGCCATGACTCAAGGCGCGGTGGTGGAACTGCTCGCAGTCCGCAGGGGTGAGACGGAGCAGGCTCTCCTCCGTGCCGAGGAGCGGACGGCTGCGCGGATGAGGGGCGTAGAGCTGGTTCAGGAATCCCCAGACGGTCTTCACCTCGGGCTGGTCCGCGAGGCTCTCCAACTCTGCCGCGGCCTGCTTCGCCAGCCAGGTGCAGCGATCCTCGGGAAAGGAGGGGGTGAGCATCAGCTCCACCGCCCACTCCAACGCCTGCTCCCAGTCCCGCGCCAGGGCGTCGACGGACACGCCGTGGCACTCGAAGGTGCCGAAGCTGGAGAGGACCATCCCCTTGTTCTCGGACTCGTCGGCGATCCGGCGCCAGTCCCGGGTGCGGGTGCCCTCGCTGAGCATGCGGCCGGTGAGCAGCGACTGGCCGGGCAACGGCTCCACGCGGGCGCCGGCCGGGACCCAGAGGCGGGCCGCCACGACCGCCGCGCCCTCGACCCGCCGCACGCGAACGGTGGCTTCCGGGTGGTGGTGCGGGCGCTCAGGCCGCTCCGACTGTATTTCGATGATCGTCTCCGTCATGCCGGCGATCCAAGGATCTCCTCCAGGGCGGTCACGGCCCCGGCGATCTCCTCGCGAGTGTTGAAGTAGTGGGGAGAGATCCGGAGGATCGGGGTCGCCCCCGCCTCCGGCGCGTTGCGCGGACCTTTGCCCATCTGGGCCGCGCTGGTGTTGACCCCGGCCCGGCGCAGCCGGCTCACGAGATCGTCCATGTTCCTGCCGGCGATCTCCGCGGTGATGATGGCGCAGAGGCGGGACCCGCGGTCCGCGAGCCGCACACCAGGCAGGGCGCCGATGCGCTCCCGCACTTCCTGCGCGAGCTCCTGCGTCCTGGCGCCGGTAGCCTCCACTCCCGCGTCCAGGGCATAGCGCGCAGCCTCCCCCATCCCCAGAAGGAGGGCATAGGAGAACTCCCAGTTCTCGAAGCGGCGGGCGCCTGCGGAGAGCACGAACTGCTCGGGGTCCACCAGGCCGGCGCCCCGCATGTCCACGAACAGCGGGTAGTCGCCCCGGGCCACGGCCCGGTCGGAGACGTAGAGGAAGCCGAGCCCGCGCGGGCCGCGCAGGAACTTGCGCGCCGTGGCCGCGAGGTAGTCGCAGCGCAGGCGCCGCACGTCGATGGGGAGCTGCCCCACCGCTTGGCAGGCGTCGATCAGGTAGGGCACTCCGGCGGCCTCGCAGATCTCCCCCACCTCTTCCGCGGCCTGCACCAGGCCGGAGTTGGTGGGAATCCAGGTCAGGGAGACGAGGCGGCAGCGCGGGTGGGCCACCAGGCGCCGGACGGAGTCGGGATCGACTCCGCCCTCGGGCAGGTCGTCGGCCCGCAGCACCTCGATCCCCAGGCGGCGCGCCAGGGAGAGGTACATGAGCTGGTTGGACGTGTAGTCGCTCCAGGTGGTGACCACCACGTCCCCGCGGTGGAAGTCGAAGGCGGAGAGCGCCTGCGATACGGCCACGGTGGCGTTCTCGACCATTGCCACGCTCTCCGGTCCGGCCCCGATCAGGCGGCCGGTGAGGGCGTAGGTCTCACGGATCCGGTCGGCCACCTCGTCGGCCGCTTCGTAGCCGCCGATCTCGGCTTCCAGCTCCAGGTGGCGCTGCATGGCTTCCAGGACCGGCCGCGGCATCAGGGAGGCGCCGGCGTTGTTGAGGTGGATCCGCCCCTCGGCACCGGGGGTATCGCGGCGCCAGCGCTGGACAGATTCCTCGGTCACGTCCTGTTGCGCGGGTGAGGCCAGGGTCTGCGTCATGATTCGGCCCGGGGGAGAGACCAGCCGAGAACGCCGCCGCGCTCGGGCCTGAGGTAACGGGAGGTCACGTCGGCCAGCTGGTCGGCGCCGGTCTCGATGAGGCTCCGCAGATGGCGGTCCAGGTGGGCGAGGTCGAAGACGGTCATGGCAAGTCCCGCGGAAAGCGCCTGCTGGTGGACCTTCTCGTGGCCGAACACCCAGTCGGCCGTGGTGA
>JANOCF010001244.1:0-3513 GCA_031412055.1 Holophagales bacterium
CCGGGTTCATCGCCACCGACGAGGTGTCCTTGAACGGGTCGCCGACCGTGTCGCCGACGACGGTCGCGGCGTGCAGCTCGGTGCCCTTCTCCTTCAGCTCGACCTCGACGATCTTCTTGGCGTTGTCCCAGGCGCCGCCGGCGTTCGCCATGAAGATCGCCTGGTAGAGGCCGGAGATCGCGATCGACACCAGGTAGCCGATGAAGAAGAACGGCTCCAGGCAGGCGAACGACAGGGTGGTGAAGAAGACCACCAGGAAGATGTTGAACATCCCCTTCTGGGCGTAGGTGGTGCAGATCTCCACGACCTTCTTGCTGTCCTCGATCGAGGCCTTCTCGGCGCCGCTATCGAGCTTGATGTTCTGCTTGATGAACTCGACGGCCCGGTAGGCGCCGGTCGATACCGCCTGGATGGAGGCGCCGCTGAACCAATAGATGATGGCGCCGCCGGTGATCAGGCCGAGCAGGAACGGCGGATGGAGGATCGAGAGGTTGGTGACCAGATCGGGCCGCAGGCCCTCCGTGAGCACCATGATGATGGAGAAGATCAGCGTCGTGGCGCCGACCACCGCCGTGCCGATGAGCACCGGCTTGGCCGTGGCCTTGAAGGTGTTGCCGGCGCCGTCGTTCGCCTCCAGGTGGTGCTTGGCGCGATCGAAGTCGACGTCGAAGCCGTAGTCCTTCTTGAGCTCCTGCTTGATGTTGGGCAGGGTCTCGATCATCGACAGCTCGTAGACCGACTGGGCGTTGTCCGTAACCGGACCGTAGGAGTCGACCGCGATGGTCACCGGGCCCATGCCGAGGAAGCCGAACGCGATCAGGCCGAACGCGAAGACCGCCGGGGCGATCATCAGGGCCTCGGGACCGACCGGCAGGGTGCCGGCCACGCCGGCTCCAATGGCCATCAGGGCGACGATGGTCAGGCCCATCCAGTAGCCGCTGAAGTTGCCGGCGACCAGGCCGGAGAGGATGTTGAGCGACGCGCCGCCCTCGCGGGACGCGGTCACGACTTCCTTCACGTGACCGGACTCGACCGAGGTGAAGACCTTCACGAACTCGGGGATCAGCGCGCCGGCGAGGGTTCCGCACGAGATGATCGTCGACAGCTTCCACCACAGGGTGGGATCGTTGTTGAGCTCGGGGATCAGCAGGTAGGAGACGATGTAGGTGACCGCGATCGAGAGCACCGAGGTCATCCAGACCAGCGAGGTCAGCGGCGTCTCGAAGTTCATCGTCTCGGCGTTGCCGAACCGCGAGCGGGCGATGGCCTCGTTGATGCCGTAGGACACGACGCTGGTGATGACCATCATGATACGCATGACGAAGATCCAGACCAGGAGCTGGATCTGGTTGGCCGGACTCGACACCGCGAGCAGGATGAAGGTGATGAGCGCCACACCGGTAACGCCGTAGGTCTCGAAGCCGTCGGCGGTCGGGCCGACCGAGTCGCCGGCGTTGTCACCGACGCAGTCGGCGATCACGCCCGGGTTGCGGGCGTCGTCTTCCTTGATGTTGAAGACGATCTTCATCAGGTCGGAGCCGATGTCGGCAATCTTGGTGAAGATGCCGCCCGCGATGCGCAGGGCCGCGGCGCCCAGCGACTCGCCGATCGCGAAGCCGATGAAGCAGGGGCCGGCGTAGTCGCGCGGCACGTAGAGCAGGATCGCCAGCATGATCAGCAGCTCGGTGCTGATCAGGAGCATGCCGATGCTGATGCCCGCCTTGAGCGGGATGGCATAGGTCGGGAACGGCTTGCCCTGGAGGCTGGCGAAGGCGGAGCGGGAGTTGGCGAAGGTGTTGACCCGGATGCCGAACCAGGCCACGAAGTAGCTGCCCGCGATGCCCACGAGGCTGAAGAGCAGGATCGCGATTACCTTGGTGGCTTCGAAGCCGCGCAGCCACCCGAAGTAGAAGATCATCACCGCGCCGATGAAGATCTCCAGGATCATGATGAACTTGCCCTGGGTGACCAGGTAGGTCTTGCAGGTCTCGAAGATCAGCTCGGAGATCTCCCGCATCGAGCGGTGCACCGGCAGATTCTTGAGCTGGACGTACATCATCAGGCCGAACAACAATCCAAGCACGCAGACGACCAGGCCGGCCTGGAGCAGAGCGGATCCGGTGATCCCCCCGAGGAACGTGACATCCCCGAAATCGGGGAGGACGAGGTCCGCTTCGCTGGCTGAGGCGGGCGCGGCGCCCAGGGCTGCCAGGAGCGCAATCACTCCAAAGAGCAGCAGCTTCTTGCGGGCCGGACCCGTCCGGTCGAGAAGACTGGATACGAACATGGTTTCCTCCGAAATCCTCCGGTATCTATCTGAGGGGCAGTCAGACCGCAGTCCAGGCTGCCGGCGAAGTCCGCCGGGGCCGTTACCGCTAAGCTGACCAGGCAATTGCTCGGGTTTTCGGGCTCGCCGGGAGGTCGCTCTCACCTCCCGGAGGAAAGGCGGAGCCCCGGCCCTGGCGAGCCGATCCGGGGGACGGTACCACAAAAGGGGGCCAGGAGGTGAGGCTTACAGCGCTCCCGTATCTCCTAACCCGCAAAGGTTCCCCTTGGGGTTGTAGTACTGCTTGAACACCCCCGTCTCCGTGTCGGTTACCGTGATCCGGTACTCCACGTCCGAGAGCGCTCCGTAGAAGACCCAGAACTTGCCGGTGAGGGGCCGGCCGTCCAGGACCTTCACCACCAGCTCGATGTTCTGCGGGCCGAAGAACCAGAAGGTGCCGCTCTGGTCGGTGCGGGGGATGGCCGTTGCCTTGCCGATGGCTCCGTTGCGCGGGTCGCGGAACTCCACCTCGACGCGGAAGCGGGAGTCCAGGAGGCAGAGGCTGTCCGTGTCGCCCGCGCAGGCGGTGAGCGCGTCGGTCTGCTGGCTCTGGAAAAGGGGCTCCGATTGAAGCGGGAGCGCCGCGGCGGTGCCGGAATCCGGGAAGGCCCTGGTGTCGCCGCTGCCGCAGAGGTTGCCCTGCGGGTTGTGGTACTGCCGCGTCGCCCCGGTGGTCTTGTCGGTGACGGTGATCCAGTACTCGACGTCCGACAGGGCGCCGTAGAAGAACCAGAAATGGCCGTTGACCGGGCGGCCGTCCAGGAGCTTGACCACGAGCTCGATGTTCTCCGGGCCGAAGAACCAGAAGAAGCCGCTGTTGGCCGAGTCGGCGATGGGATGGCCGTAGCCCGAGGCTCCGTCCCTGGTCCGCCAGGTCACCTGCACGTCGAAACGGCCGCCGAACAGGGTCAGCGGATCGCCGTTGGCCGCATGGGCGGCGGTGAAGTCGCGGTAGGCGGTCCATGCCGGCTTGGGGTTGCCGTTCGGCCGCAGGAGACCCCAGCTCGGGGACGAGGGATCGGAACCGTCCTTCATCTCGTAGACGAAGAGCTTGCCGATCCAGCTCTTCTCGGGCTTACCCGTGAACCACTCTTCCAGGAAGCCGCGGAGGTGCGCCGCCTGGAGCGGCTCGGTCACCTCGGCCGACTCCCAGCCGGTCTCGGTGAGCCAGAACGGCTTGCCCCACC
>JANOCF010001245.1:0-2229 GCA_031412055.1 Holophagales bacterium
CGCCGTCCGCGAGCACGGGCGGCAGGTCCGGGGGGATCTCGCGCTCGATCCGGACCTTCTTCTGCTCCAGGAGAGCGCGGCAGTCTTCCACGGCGCGGTCGACGAGGCTCTCGACGCTCTCCGGCCGCGGCTGGTATACCCGGCGTCCCGACTGGATGCCGGCGAGCTCCAGGACCTGTCCGACCATGTCGCCGAGACGCCGGCCCTCGTTTTCGATCAGGGCGCCGTAGCGCCGCACCTGCTGCGGGTCGGACACCACGCCGTCCGCCAGGTTCTGCCCGGCCGAGCGCATGGCGGTCAGGGGGGTGTGCAGCTCGTGGGTTACTCCGGCCACGAACTCCATCTGCTGGCGGGCCAGGCGCTGCGCCCGCTGCGAAGTCAGGAGCATCAGCCCCGAGGTCCCGGCCAGCAGCACGAGGATGCCCAGGCTGACGGCGAGGTTGTGCCGCCTCACGAGCTCCACCGCGGCTTCCAGGGAGCCGTTCCGGTGATGGGCCACCAGGTGCCAGGCGCCGTCGCCCCGCATCTCGCGCATGGGACCCGGACCCACGATGCGGATGTGGCCCATGTGAGGCGAAGCCTGCTCCTTCATCTTCGTGCCCGTCTCCTCTTTCCGCGCTTCTCGCCGGATCCATAGGTTGCGCAGCTCGTGGAAGGGCCGCAGCCCCAGCATGTCGAGGCGGACGTCGGCCCTGTTGAACGCCTTCAGCGGCACGTCCGGATCGGAGCGGAAGACCGGCCGCCCCTGGGCGTCGAGCACGGCCACGGTGAAGTCGGTCCCCTCCGGGCTGCCGAAGTAGCGGCGGGTCAGTTCGGGGAGGATCTGCCCGGCCACCACCCGTTCGTCCAGCCGGATGACGAGAGCTCTCGCGTCGCTGTCCGGGAGGATCTCGTGGGGAGGCTGGGGGAAGGCGAGGGGGACGATCAGGCCCGGAATCTCGGGCTCGACGAGCGCGGCCCAAGGGAACGGCGACCGCCCGGGAGCCGGTGCCTCGGAGAGGCGCCGCCGGAGCTTGTCCATTCCGGCCGGCCAGGGCACCTTCTTGAAGCTCGTCGCTCCGGGCTCGATGCGATAGATCTCCAGCTTGCCGTCCGCGCTGCGGCCGATCGCGAAGACGTCCCGCACGAGGCCCGGCCAGGGGGCCTCGGCCTGCCAGCGCTCGAACTGGCGCGCGGCTCTCGCGAGCCCCTCGGAGGGCTTCGCCGACGGCTCGGGATGGAAGAAGAGGAAGGCGCGGGTCAGCTCGCGGTCGAAGTCTTCGGTGAAGCGGGAGCCGTCCGCGAGCAGGCGGGCCTGGAGGCGCTGCCTCTCCAGGTCGCTTACCTGGCCGATCCACTGGTATTGAAGCATGGCAAGGGTCGCGAGCAGGACCAGGAGAAGGCCGGCGAAGAGAGGCGGAAGGTAGCGAGCGCGGTCCCGGGGCGACATGGTCATTCGAGGATACCTGAGGATAGCAAGGGAGCCCGGCCGGAGGTCGAAAACTTTACATGACTTACAAATCCCTTGCGGTTTGCTGAAGACTGGCACACCCTGGAGGCTAGCCTCGACACCCGTCGAGGAGGTGAACAACATGACGAGACAGAGAACACGGCCTTTGGTCCTGATCTTGGCGATATTGGCGCTCCCCGGCGTAGCGGCCAGCGCCCGCGAGACGCCCCCGCCTCCCGATCTGAGCGGCACCTGGAGGTTCAACGACGAGGTCACCTGGCGAATGATGCAGGGGATGCGCGAGAGGGAAGCCGGTCCGCGAGGCGGGATGAGAGGTCGGCCTGGCGGCGGGGCTCCGCTTCCGGACGCGGGTGGAGGTCCCAGGAGTCCGCGCGTCGCCCCGGTCGAGCCGCCCGCCTTTCTGAAGGACCTCGACGAGGTGACGATCGTCCAGAAGGACGGCGCGGTCACGATCACGGACGGGAGCGGAAGGTCGCGCGTTCTCTGGACGGATGGGCGGAAGATGCGAGACGAGAGCGAGCCGGGAGGCCCGGCCACGGTGCGGGCGAGTTGGAAGGACGGTTCTCTCGTGGTGAAGGTCAAGCCCGAGAAGGGGCCGGGGAGGACCGAGTCCTGGCTGGTCTCCAACGACCGGAAGCGCCTCTTCCTGACTCTCACTCTGGAGAAGGACGCGCCGTTTCCGATGCGCCGGGCCTACGACCAGGTCGCGCAGGTCGTGGAGCAGGCCCCGGATCCCGCTCCCTGACCGGGGAGTAGGGTAGGCTGGGTGCGGCATGCCA
>JANOCF010001246.1:0-5434 GCA_031412055.1 Holophagales bacterium
CTGCTCGCCGTCCGCGGCCTGCTCCCACTCGCCGGGCCGGTCCAGGCGGTCGGTGACCGCGTAGCTCACGCCGTAGGTCGGGTTCTGCCAGTTGCCGCCGCTGAACATCTGGTAGTAGCGGCCCCCGTGCTTGAGCACGAACGGACCCTCGACCGTGTGCCAGCGCACGAACCCCTTCTCCGGCCGGTTGGGGTGATACACGTGCCAGTCGTAGCGCGGCAGGGTCACCGGTGCCGGCTCGCCCGCCAGGGTGAACAGGTCATGCATGCGGTCGCGGACCGTACCCGTGCCGACGTGGCTCCGGTCCAGGAAGTCGGTGGCATAGAAGAGGTGGCGCGAGCCGTCGTCGTCCACGAACACGTGGGCGTCGATGGCGAAGGGCTCCGACGTCAGGCGGTGGCCGCTGTCCAGGAAGGGGCCGGACGGGTGGTCCGACACCGCCACCCGGATCTCCATCCTCTCCTCGTTGCCCACGCTGTAGTAGAGATGGAAGCGCCCGTTGTCATAGGTGACCTCGGGCGCCCAGTAGCAGGTGTGGCCACCTGGCAGCGGCTCCAGGGCTCCGGCGGTCTGCGGCTCCCACCGGACCAGGTCCCGGGAGCGCAGGATGCCGAAGCAACGGCCGTCGCTCCAGAACCCCGTGCAGTAAGCCCAGTACTCGCCCCGGAACTTCAGGACGAAGGGGTCCGGGAACGAGCGGGGCCAGACCGGGTTGAGATAGGTCCCGGCGGTCAAGCGGAGACAAGCTCCAGCTTCGGAGCCGCCGCGAGCTCCCCGATGGACGCCGCCGGATCGTCGGCCAGCCGGCGGAAGTGGCTCACCAGGGGCGTGGCCTTCCACCGGTTTCCCGCGTCGACGGCTCCATCCCTGGAGTCGATCCCGAACAGGCCGAGGTCCAGCTGGTAATCCTCGAGCGGACGGCGTCCGAAGCGGTACTTCCAGTCGATCATGGTGAACATCGGGAACCAGGTGTAGCCCAGCACGGGCACGCCCCGCTCTCGCAGGCCCTTGATTGCCGCCACCGAGGTATCGAGCCAGTGCTCGCGCACCTCCACGGAGCCCCGGGCGCTGGTCTCGGTGATGATGACCGGCGCGTCGTAGCGCTTCTGGTAGTCCTCGATCAGCGTGGCGAAGCCGGCGCCGTCCTGCTCCACCGGCCGGAAGCGGAGCCGGCCGTTGCGGCCGACGGACACCTGCTGGGTGGACCACTGGGGATAGAAGTTGAGACCGAGGACGTCCAGCGAGATCCGCTGCCTGGCGAGGTCCCGCAGCTCGTTCGGGCCGGCGCCGTTGCGCAGCAGCCAGGTGAAGAGCGGATGGTCCGAGGTGACCCGCCCGGTGAGAAGGTCATAGGCGAGATAGCCACGCCGCTGCTCCTCGACCGCCAGCACCTCCAGGTCGGAGCGCGCCGCCCGCGACAGGCCCGTGGCCTCGACGTGGACCATGAGGGCTCCGGGGTCGACCTCCTTGAGCGCCTCGACCGTGCGCAGGATGCCCTTGACGAGCTGCAACAGGATGCGGATGTAGCCGCTCTCGCCGCGCAGGTATGGGGGCCACAGTCCGCGCTTGCCGCAGAAGAGCGCGTTGACCAGCGGCTCGTTGAGCGGGGTGTACCAGCGCACGAGCCCCTTGTAGCGCTCGGCAAAAGCGCGCGCGTAGGCGGCGACGGCCTGGGGATACTCGTCGGCAGCGAACTCCCGGCGCAGCCAGAAGGGGCAGCCGTAATGCATCAGGTCGAGGATCGGATTGATCCTCAGCTCCTCGACCATGTAGGGGATGACCTGGTCGGTCCAGCTCCAGTCGAACTCGCCGGGCAGCTTCTCCACCCGGTACCAGGGAACTCCCCAGCGCAGGGCCTGGACGCCGAGCTGTTTGGCGAGCCCGAGGTCCTCGCGCCAGTGGTCGTAGTGCCCCATGAGCTGGTATTCGTCGAGGGCGCGATGCCCGGGGCGGGTCTGGGGGACGAACGTGTTTTCGATGCCGCTGGCCCAGAGGAAATCGGAAGCCTCAGGCCCCGGCAGAAGCGGGTGAACCATCACAGCTTGTACATCTCCAAAGAAGGTGGGCAATGCTACCACGGGGACGTGAGATGGGCTATCCGATTCCAGCGGTCCCCGCACCGCACACCACCGCGCACACCGTCTCCGACTCCTCCACCTTCGCCCGGCCGGTCAGCCAGGCCGCCACCGCTGCTGCACCCGAAAGCTCCGCCGCGATTCCCATCTCCCTCCAGAGCCAGCGCGCCGCCCCGGCCATCTCTTCGTCCGTTACCAGAACGATCTCGTCCACGGTCCTTCGGATGATCTCCAGGTTCAGGTCGGCGCTTCGCCGGGGAGCCAGGGTTTTGGCGGCGGTCGAGATCCGCTCCAACGTCACCAGAGACCCGGCTTTGACGCTCTCGTACAAAGTGGGCGCACCCACGGGCTCGATCCCAATTACCCGAATGCCGAGCCGCAGGGCCTTGGCGGCCGTGGCAATTCCGGAGATCATTCCACCGCCGCCGATCGCAACGAGGAGCACGTCCGTCTCGGGCGCGTCCTCCAGGATCTCCAACCCGATCGTTCCCTGCCCCGCCACGACCGAGGGATCCGCGAAAGCGTGCACGTACGCCAGCCCTTTCTGCTCCGCCGCGAGCCGCGCCGCCCGGTCCGACTCGTCCCACACATCCCCTTCCCGGACGACCTGCGCTCCCCAACTCTCGAACTGCTCTACTTTTGAGCGAGGAACGTCGGAGGGGAGATAGATCGTCACCGGAGCCTTGGACAGCCAGCCCGCGTAGGCCAAGCCCAAGCCGTGGTTGCCGCCGGACGCCGTGACCAGCCCGCGCGCCACCTGCTCCGGGGGCAGTTCGAGCACTTTGTTCGTGGCGCCGCGGGCCTTGAAGGAGCCGGTCACCTGGAGAGATTCCATCTTCAAGGTCAGCGCTCCTCTTCCGCCCTCCCGAAGAGCCCTGGCAGCAACGAGCGGAGTGCGCCGAACATGCCTGCCGATACGCGTTTTCGCCTCTTGAATATCCTGTAGATCGACCATGGCGAAGATGGTACCAGCAGGCGTAACTTACGCCTGTTGAGTGCTTGACTTACGCCCTTGTTACGCCTAAGATACGCCTGTGTTGGAGAGAAGCGTCACGAACCATCCCGCCCTCCGGGCGGACACCTTCAGGAGATAGAAGCCGTGGCCAATTCCGTGTTGAACGGCCTCGGCCAGGCACTGCGCTGGCTCAGAGACCGACTTGGCAGAAAGCAGTATCAGGTGGCGGAAGCCGCCGGCATCACGAAAGGCATGCTGTCCGCCTATGAGACGGGCCGGCAGAGGCCATCGCTGGAGACTCTGGAGAAGCTGCTGACCACCCTCGGGTGCGACCTGCACGACCTCCACAACGCGATCCAGATCGTGAACGGCCGCCCCGATGCGATCCGCCCGCCCACACTCTTCGGCGACGACGAATCCGGCGTCGCTCGGCAGCGTGGGTTCCCCGACCTCTACAGCGTCCTCGGGAAGAAAGAACCCCTGCCCGCGGACCTGGAAAGGGCCTTCGGTCAGTTGCTGGACGGATTCCACCAGCTGGTTCGATACATGCACCGTACCTTCCCCCAGGGGCCGCCCGGGCAAGAGCCCATGGGCGACAGCTCGTAGGCATCCCGGAACGCAATAGATCGCGACGAAAAAAAGAAAACGGGCCGGCTTTCGCCGGCCCGAAGTGTTTACGGCTGACTGGTCCGGTTCCGTCCGGTTCCGTCCGGTTCCGTCCGGCTCCGTCCGGTTCCGTCCGGCTCCGGTCAGCCCCGAGTGGGGTCGCCCGAGGGGAGCATGGCCTTGATGACGCGGGCGAGCCGGCGCACACCCTCCTCGATCCTCTGCGGCGAACTGTTCCCGAAGCTCAGGCGCAGGCAGTGGTTGGCCTGCTTGCCTCCACCCGCCGCGAAGGCCGCACCGGGCGTAAAGGCGACGTTCTCCGTCTCCACTGCGGCGCGCAAAAGCACCGTCGAATCCATCTCCCGGGGCAACTCTACCCAGATGAACATGCCGCTCGACGGACGGTTCCAGCGAACCTCCTTGGGGAAGCTCTCGTCCAGCGCGCGGAGCATGGCGTCTCGACGCAGACGATACTCGTCGCGGATGCGCTGCACGTGCTCCGGAAGGTAGCCGGCCTCGAGGTAGGCCGAGATCGTCCGATGGCTGAAGGACGGGGTGTCGAGGTCGGCGGCGTGCTTGAGCATCGACAGTCGCGGAGCGAGGGCCTCGGGGACCACGGCCCAGCCCGCGCGCAGCGCCGGGGCAAGGATCTTCGAGAAGGAGCCCAGGTAGAAGACCCACTTTTCGTCGAGGGCACGCAGAGGCGGCTCGGGGTGCCCGTCGTAGTACAGGAGGCCGTAGGCGTCATCCTCTATGATCGGCACGCCGTAGTTGCGGGCGAGGTCCACCAGCCGGCGCCGCTTCTCCATGCTCATGCTCACGCCGAGCGGATTGTGGCCGTCGGTGATTACGTAAATGAGGCAGGGGCGGGAGCCGCGCACCAGCAGCGATTCGACCTCGTCCACGTTGATCCCGGTCTCCGGGTCGGTCGAAACGGTCAGGATGTCCGGCTCCTGACGCTTGATGGCCATCTGGATGCCGTCGTAGACGATCTCCTCGATGAGCACCTGGCCGCCCGGATCCAGCAGCAGGCGGCAGAGCAGGTCCATGGCCTGCTGCGAGCCGGAAGTGAGAAAAACCTGCTCGGGACGGCACTCGACGCCGCGCATGGCCATCAACTCGACGATCTGCGCCTTCAACGGCTGGTGAGGGACTCCGTACTGCAGCGACCCGGGGTCGGTGGTGAGCAGGCGAGTGGTGGCCTGGGCCAGGGCTTCCATGGGAAAGAGCTCGGGGGCCGGCAGGCCGACCGCGAGCGAAAGCACACCCGGACGGGTCACAAGGTTCATGGCCTCGCGGAGACCCGACTGCTCCATCTTGGCCATCGATCGGGCGAGCCGAAGCTCCTCCCCCGAGCCGGTGGAGGTGTCCGTGGAGGACCGTGTCCTCAAGACGCTGTCTTTCAGAAGATCGACCATGAAGCCCCCAGTGCGATCACGAGCCCGATATCAACGAATGTGCGCAAAAAGCGCAACGAACCGATGGGACGTCACCGCTGCTACAGACCATAGTGCCGTCAGGGAGGAGAAATGCGCCCATCAGATTCAACAATTTGAAAACACCACTCAACCGACCACAAGCCACGGGATTCCGGAGCCTGGTGCGAAAAACCTTGAGCCGAAGTCGAAGGAATCTGACGCGGCGCAGGCGGTGACCATCACCCCGCGGGAAAGATTCATCTCCCGCACGACATCCTGCAGCCGACTCTCGTCTCGGGGCGCGGGCAACAGGCAGACCGCGGCCGGGTTCCCGGCAAAGTCACGGTCTGTAGAGGCGTCGACTTGGTATGACTCGCAGC
>JANOCF010001247.1:0-1506 GCA_031412055.1 Holophagales bacterium
TGCTGAAGCGATCCAACTGGAGCTGTTCACTCACCGCTTCTCGGCGGTGGCGCGGCAGATGGGGGAGCGGCTGCGGCGCACCGCCGTGTCGACCAACGTCAAGGAGCGCCTCGACTTCTCCTGCGCCCTGCTCGATACGGCCGGCGAGCTCGTGGTCAACGCTCCCCACATCCCGGTGCACCTCGGCGCCCTGGGCCTCTGCGTGCGCACGCTGCGCGAGGTCATCCCCATGGGGCCGGGCGACGTCATTGTGACCAACCACCCCGCGTACGGCGGCTCGCACCTGCCGGACGTCACCGTCGTCACCCCCGTCTTCGACCGCAACGACCTCCTCGGCTTCGTGGCGAGCCGCGCCCATCACGCCGAGATCGGCGGCATCCGCCCCGGCTCCATGCCGCCGCGGGCGACCCGCCTGATCGAGGAGGGCGTGGTCATTCCGCCCATGCACCTGATCCACGCCGACGAGCCGCAGTGGGACGAGATGCGCGCTCTCCTTCTGGATGCCCCCCATCCGACCCGGGCCGTCGAGGAGAACCTTGCCGACCTGCGCGCCGCCGTGGCCGCCAACCACCGCGGGGCCGAGGCGCTGCTCGCGATGGCGCGGGAGCACGGCAGCGGGCCGGTCTCCTACTACATGGCCGCGCTCAAGGCGCGCGCGGAGACGCGGCTGCGGGAGGCCCTGACCCGTCTGCCGGTGCGCCGCTGCAGCGCCGTCGAGCACCTGGACGACGGCTCGCCCATCTCCGTGCGGATCGACGTCACGGGCGATCAGGCGGTGATCGACTTCGAGGGCTCGGCCGGCGTCCACCCCGGCAACCTCAACGCCCCTCCTGCCGTGGTGCGGAGCGCGGTGCTCTACGTCCTCCGCCTGCTGATCAACGAGCCCCTGCCGCTCAACGAGGGTCTCCTTCGGCCGGTGGAGATCCGTACTCCGACCGGGATGCTCAACCCGCCGTTCCCGGACGATCCCGCCGAGGCTCCGGCCGTGGTCGGGGGCAACGTCGAGACCAGCCAGCGCGTGGTGGACACCCTCCTCAAGGCGCTGGGCCTGGCGGCGTGCAGCCAGGGGACGATGAACAACCTTCTCTTCGGCAACGCGCGCTTCGGCTACTACGAGACCGTCTGCGGCGGTGCCGGTGCCGGTCCGGGCTTCGACGGGGCGAGCGCGGTCCACACCCACATGACCAACACGCGGATCACCGACCCCGAGATCCTGGAGCACCGCTACCCGGTGCTCGTCGACCGCTTCGCGATCCGCGAGCACTCGGGAGGCTCTGGACGATGGCGGGGCGGCGACGGCGTGGTGCGCGAGCTGACCTTTCTCGAACGGATGTCGGTCTCCATGCTCACCCAGCACCGGGTGGAGCACCCCTACGGTCTGGAGGGCGGTGGAGACGGCAGCCCGGGACGGCAGCGGTTGATCCGTTCCTACGGGGCGGAGCAGGACCTGAAGCCGGTCGACGGCTGCGAGGTCGGGCCGGGCGACCGGCTGATCCTGGAAACCCC
>JANOCF010001248.1:0-5818 GCA_031412055.1 Holophagales bacterium
CGGCAGGATCTTCTGCTGCTGGAGCCGTTCGATATCCGCGACGGGCTGCGCGCCTTCTACAGCCTCTATGCCGGGCTGCGCGGCAAGAGCCGCTGGGGGGACAAGTCGCCTACGTACTCGCAGCACATCGCGGCGATCCACGAGGGGCTGCCGGAGGCGCGGTTCATCCACATCCTGCGCGACGGCCGCGACGTGGCGGTGTCGCTGCAGCCTCTCTGGTTCGCCCCGGGGGAGAGCATGGAGGCGCTGGCAACCCAGTGGGTCGAGCAGATCCGGGAGGCGCGCCGGCAGGGCCAGGGCACCGCGTTTTACATGGAGGTCCGCTACGAGGACCTCGTCGCGCATCCCGTGCGCGAGCTTCAACGGATCTGCCGCTTCCTCGATCTGCCCTACGACGCGCGGATGACGGCCTACCACGAGACCGCCCATCTCCGCCTGGATGAGGTCGAGACGCGCTGGAACGGCGAGGGAAAGGTCCTCATCACCAAGGAGGAGCGGAAGCGGCTCCATCGCTTCACCAGTCAGCCTCCCCAGCCCTCACGGGTCGGCCGCTGGCGCACCGAGCTCACCCGGGAGAAGGTCGCCGCCTACGAAGCGGTCGCCGGAGATTTGCTCGAAGAGCTGGGCTATCGGCGAGCTCGGCGACCTCGGCGCTCATGGCGCCGATGGTTCTGGTTCATGCAGAGATAGCCAGCTCCTTCTGTTATAATCGGCCGATCCTTGGATACAATAATGAGAAGTCCTTTCGAAGGGGCCGCCACGGCCCTCATCATCGCCCATCCTGGGCACGAGCTTCGGGTGCACGGGTGGCTGGAGAGAGCCCGTCCCGAGGTCTTCGTGCTTACCGACGGCTCGGGGCATACGGAGAGCTCCCGCCTGGACTCGACCGCCGCGGTCCTGCGCCGCGCCGGAGCGCGCCCTGGGACCGTCTTTGGCCGCTTCCGCGACCGTTCCCTCTACGAGCTCCTCCTGAGCCGGGATCTCGGCACGCTGGAGCACCTGGTGCACGAGCTGGCCGAGGCGCTGGTGGAGGCCGAGATCGACTGCGTAGCCGGCGATGCCATCGAGGGGTACAACCCCGGCCACGACCTCTGCCGCGTGGTGGCGGACGCCGCGGTCTCCCTGGCCCAGTCCTGGCTGGGGCGGCCTATCGCCAGCTACGACTTCCTGCTCGACGGCAGGCCCGATTCCGGACACCCGCCCGTCCGCTTCGAGCTTGACGACGAGGCTCTCCGGCGCAAGATGGAGGCCGCCCTTGCCTATCCCGAGATGCGCGCGGAGGTGGAGCGGAACCTGGCGGAGCATGGCGAGGAGGCCTTTCGCATCGAGTGCCTGCGCCCCGTCGATCGCGAGGCCGCCCTTGAGCAGTTGGTGGAAGCCCCGCCCTTCTACGAACGCTACGGCGAGCGGCAGGTGGCGGCCGGCCACTACGAGCACGTGCTGCGTTTCCACGAGCACTTCCTGCCCGTTGCCCAGGCCCTGAGGGAGTTGGGGCGCTCCACCGTCCCCTGGGGCGAGCCAGGAAGCCTGGCCGATGCTCCGTGGGAGTCGGAGCAGCGCCCCGCATGAGGGCCGGGCCGCTGCGCGTCCTCTTCACCAACAGTACCCTTGCCTCGCGCACCGGCACCGAGCTCTACGTCAAGGAGGCGGCGATCGGGCTGCTCCGGCGCGGGCACGCGCCCATGGTCTACAGCCCGGAGCTGGGGACCATCGCGGAGGAGATCCGGGCGGCGACCGTGCCCGTGGTGGACGACCTCTTCCGGCTCGGCGAGCCGCCCGACCTGATCCACGCCCATCATCAGCCCACGGCCATGGCGGCCCTGGCCCGGTTTCCCGGCGTACCCGCGGTGTTCGTGGCCCACGACTGGGAGTCCTGGCAGGACGCCCCGCCGCGATTCCCCACCATCCTCCGCTATGTCGCCGTAGACCGCACCAACCGCGACCGCCTGGTCCTGGAGCACGGCATCCCGGCAGAGCGGGTCCGCATCCTTCACAACTGGGTGGATCTGGAGCGCTTTCGCCCTCGCGGTCCGCTGCCGGAACGGCCCCGGCGGGCACTGGTGTTCAGCAACTACGCCAACGAGGGGACCCATCTTCCAGCCGTCGAAGAGGCCTGCCGCCGCGCCGGCATTCCACTCGACGTGGTCGGCTCCGGGGTGGGCCGCGCGCTGAAGAATCCTGAAGCGGCGCTGCGGGAGTATGACCTGGTCTTTGCCAAGGCGCGGTGCGCCCTGGAGGCGCTGGCCGTGGGCACGGCGGTCGTGCTCTGTGACTTTCGCGGACTGGGACCGATGGTTACCGCCGGCGAGGTGGAGCGCCTGCGGGACCTCAACTTCGGGGTGAGGACGCTCCGCGGCCCGCTTGATCCGGATGCCTTGCTAAAGGAGATCGGCCGCTACGATCCGGGCGACGCGGCCGAAGCCTCTCGGCGGGTCCGCGAGGCTTCGGGTATGGAGGGCGCCCTCGACCGCCTCCTCGATTTGTACGGCGAGGTGCTCGAAGAGAGCCGGCGCCTGGGACCACCCGATCCCGGGGCCGAGCGCGAGGCGCTCGCCGCGCACCTGCAGACGTGGACCTCCTGGGCTCGCACGCTGCGCGACCGCTGCTGGGTGTTGGAGGCGGAGAAGCACGAGTTGCGGACCCGGGTACATACCCTTGAGACGGAGCACGGCGGCCTGACGGCGGAGCACAGCACTCTTGTGTCGGAGCACGGCGATCTCGCGGCGCGGGTGCAGGACCTGGGAGCGGAGCTCCACAGGATGCAGTCCTCTCCGGTCTGGCGGCTGCGCAGCTCCCTGCTCCGGTTGCCAGGAATCGCGGCCGCCTGGCGCGCCTTGCGGCGCCGCTAGACCTGGTTGGAGCTGGAGCGAATCACGCCGTCTCCGCAAACCCGCGGACCTCGACGGTGGAGAAGCCCTGGTGCTTGGTCACGATCACCTGCTGGGCGAACTCGTCCCGCAGCTCCGGGATGTGAGTGATGATGCCGACCATCCGGCCGCCAACCCGCAGCCCCTGGAGGGTCTCGGAGACGAGAGCGAGAGTGTCAGGATCGAGGGTGCCGAAGCCCTCGTCGATGAACAGGCTGTCCAGGTTCACCGCGCCGACGGCGCGCTGAACCTGGTCGCTCAGCTCCAGGGCGAGAGCCAGCGAGGCCAGAAAGGTTTCTCCTCCGCTGAGCGTGTCGCTGATCCGCGTTTCGTCAGCGTTGTCGTGATCGACGACCCTGATCTCGTCGTCGTTGAACCGCAGAGAGTAACGTTCACCGGTCAACATCAGCAGCCGGGCCGAGGCGCCCTGCACGAGCTCGGTGAACACCTCTTCAAGGACGTATGCCTGGAACTTGTCGCTGCGCAGGTCGCCTGCCAGGAGGTCGTGCACGCGTAGCGCCTCCTCCTCGGTGTCCAACTGCCCGCGGAGCTCCTTGGAACGTTGGAGCCGCTGTTTCATTCGCCCGATCTGCTCTTCAAGTCTCTTTTCCCGACCGAACGCGATCTCCACTTCAGTGGTGGCATCGGCCGCGAGCTTCTCGACGGCCGCCAACTGCTCGTCGGATACGCGCTCATCCCCCAGCTCGGTCCTGAGTGTGGCGACACGCTCCTCGGCGGCGTGGCTGTCCCGCGCATACCTGTGGACCTGCTCCTTGAGCCGGCTGGCGGTGGCATCGTCGAGGAGGGCCTCCCGGACGGCGGCCTCGTCGTCAAAGCCGGAGCGAGCGATCTCCTTGTCCCGGGTCTCCGCTCTCTGCAGGGCGTCCTGAAGAACAGCTTCGGCAGCCTCGGCTTTGATCCGTTGCGCCTCCATGGCGGTCATCAGCCGGTTCTGGGCGGTTGCCGCCTCTTCGGTAGCCGCCTTGAGGTTGGTTTCCAACTGCTGGATCTGCTCTTCCAAGGCTTTGGCCTCGGCGGCGGGGTCGTCCGACTCTGTGACAGTACGAATTTCGTCCTGCAATGACGTGAGCCGTTGCAGGCTCGCGTCGTGCTCTTCCTCCAACCGCTTGCGCGACGCTTCCCGCTCTCCAAGCCTTTCCCGCGCGGCGGTCTCCTCGGTCCTGGCCTTCTCCAGGGTTCGTTCAGCCGCCGCCAGTCGTGCTTTCGCTTCTTCGTTCGCTTTGCGGCTCCTGGCGAGCGACGCGATCTGTGCTTCGGTCCACACCTCGATGACGACACCCGTTTCCGGAGCGCGGTCGCCAAGCGTTTGACGGATCCCTTCCTCGCCGGCCGCCAGGCTGACCTGCGACTCGGCACAGCGCGACTCCAACTCGGTGAGGCTCTGCTGCGCGGCATGGAGCTTCGCCTGTTCGCTCGTGAGCGCATCCTCGCTCTGCCGGGCGAGCGCGTCGACTTCATTGCGCTTCTCTCGTGCGCCTAGGAGCGCGGCCCTGGCCGCCTCGACCTCGGGCGCCATCTGGACCGCTGGCGGTGTGTCCACGAGCTGCTCGCACACCGGGCAGGGCTGGCCGGGAACCAATCCCTCGCGGAGGTGTTTGGCCTCGTTCAGACTGATCGCGCGATGCAGCGCCTCCTCGGCCGCGTCGCAGCCGAACTGCGCCTTCTCCGCGGACTCTCTGGCGGACTCGGCGTCCGTCTTCAGCCGCTTGATCTTCCCGGCCTGCTCTTCCACCGCCTTGCGTTTTCGAGCGAGCTCAGCCAGGCTCTCCGTCACGCTCCTTCGAGCGGCGCCCAGCGCCACGGCCCGGTCTCGGACACTCTCCAGCAGCTCGTCGAGCTCCGGGTCATAGCCGGAGGCCTCCGCGGCTTGCCGGGCAGCATCGACGGCCGTCTGCTGTTGCGCTTGCACTGCCTTCGACGATTCGACCTTTGCCGCGAGCGCGGACAGCTCACTTTCCAAAGCTTTCAAGTCTTGCGTCTGCCGCTCCAGGGTCGCCTGGAGCTGCTTTCGTTCCGGCAGGCGTCCGAGCACCTGGTGGAGGCGGGCCACCTGCTCGCGAATCGTCTTGATCGCCCCGGCGGCTTTTTCGGCCGACTTCAGCACGCCGGCTTTCTTCGTCAAATCCTTCTGTGCGGAGTCGAGCTGGGTCTTGGCTTCGAGAGCCGCCTCCGTCGCTGTTTTCGCGGAAGTGAAGGCTCGGGTCGCTTCCTTGAGCAAAGGCAGCAAGGGCACCGCGCGAGCCGCCGCCTCGACCCGCGCTTGATCGCGGCTCACCTGCCCGGCCTGCTTCCGCAGAGCGGCCTGCCTCTCTTCGGCCTGTTGAAGCTCTCGAGTTTTCGCGTGCTGGCCGCGCAGCCGGGCGAGCGTGGACTGGGTGTCGTCCCGTCTCTTGCGCGAGGCTTCGAGCGACTCGAAGACCAGGGCGTGCTCCGTCACCAACCCGGCGACAGCGGCCTCATCGACGCCGGCGTACTCGTCCGACAGGAGCTTCTGCAGAGAATCGACAGTAACCTTTTTTGCCGCGGCCGAACGCTGAGCCCGTTCCCGCATCCGCTCGTAGACGTCGAGCCGCAGAAGCGTGCGGAGCATGCTGCGCCGGTCTCTCGGCTGCGCCTTGAGAAACCTGGCGAACTCGCCTTGCGGCAGAACCACGGCCTGCATGAACGCGGGTGCCCCAAGGCCCAGGATCTGGACCATCTGATCGGTCGCGGCGCGAACCTGGTCCGCCAGATTCTTGAAGGAGCCGTTTCCGTCGAGCTCTTCCAACCGAACCGTTTGCACGCCATTGCGCCGGAGAGTCCGTAAGATGCGGTAGCGGCTCACGCCGACATCGAAATCCAGCACCACGCTGACCCGGTTCCGGGCCGCCGAGATCATCTCGGTTCGATTGTGATTGTTGACCCGGGGGATCTCTCCATAGAGCGCGAAG
>JANOCF010001249.1:0-4203 GCA_031412055.1 Holophagales bacterium
GAAGGAGGTGGCAGGCTGCCTTTCCCCCTCTCCCGCGGAGCGGGGGAGGGCAGGGGAGGGGGTTTCCGGAGCCTCCTCACCCGCGGGTAAAACCTCCGCACCCGCCGGTGAACCGTCTCCACCCGCCGGTGCAGCCTCTCCACCCGCGGGTGCACGCCCTGCACCGGCGGGTGACAGCTCCAACCTGCGGGTGAACACCTCACACCCGCTGGTGCAGGCTCTCCACCGCCGGGTTTGGCCTCTACACCCGCGGGTGCGGGGTCCTCACCCGCGGGTGCGGCCTTCAGAATCCCGGGTAAAAAGGACCGCCAGCAGCTCCCGCTGCTCCGGGGACAGCTCTCCAACCCTCTCCTTCTGCCTCAGGGTCTCCCGGGCGAGGCTCAGGACGAGCGGGAGCTTGTCGGGGGCGAGGTGGCCGAGAGCGTCCAACTGCCCGGCTACGGTGGCGCGGTCCCCCCGCGCGGCCGGGCCGGTGAGGACGGCGGCGGGGTTGCCGGTCTCGATGGCCTGCGCGACCGCCCCCCGGCAGAGCTCCAGGTAGCCGCGGACGGCGGCCTCCGGGAGGCCGAGACGGTGGGCGAGGTCCTGGGCGAGGGCGAGGAGGGTGACCACACCCCCGGCCGCCAGCGTGGCCGCGAAGTGGTAGAGGGCGCGGGACTCAGGCGCGACCTCGGCGGAGACGCCGCCCCAGGCAGCGGCCAGCCGGTGGGCCAGGGCGCGGGCAGCCGGATCGCCGTCCACCGCGAAGAACACCCCTCGGGCCTGCTCAGGGTCCGGCAGCGGATGGGGAAACGCTTTAAGAGGATGGAGAGATCCGATCGCCACTCCGACCTCTTGGAGCGGGGCGAGGACGGAGGCATCCAGGCTTCCCGAAGTGTGGAGGGCTATCGCCGACTGCGCCCCTTGGGGCCGCCGCGCCAGGACGGCGGCCACTTGCGCAAAGGCGGGATCCGGGACCGCGATCAGGAGGAGATCCTGCCCGGCAGTCGAGAGATCGGGGAGGCCTGCGCGTCCGGCCATCGCCACCCGGTGCGCTCCCGCCGCCTCCAGCCAGGAGGCCAGGCTCGTCCCCACCCGGCCTGGCCCGGCTACGGAAAAGGTCAGCCCTGCGAGGGAACGTTCAGGGGTATTCAAGTGCCGCTGTCTCAGTCATTTGCCAGTCATCGTTCAATTGACAAACCGGCCCTCTTCCGGCTACCATTCGTTAGCACTCTCGTGCCTAGAGTGCTAACGCCGAACAGCGTATCCTGAGCGAAGATGGAATCGAAGAACACAGCGCTGCTGACCCCTCGCGATCGGGAAATCCTTCGGGACGTCATTATGACGTACATCCTCACCGCCGAGCCGGTGAGCTCCCGGTCGGTGGCGAAGCATGGGCAGCTCGGGCTGTCCGCGGCCACGATCCGCAACGTCATGGCCGACCTGGAGGAGTGGGGCTTCCTCGCGCAGCCGCACACCTCGGCAGGCCGCGTGCCCACCCGGGCCGCGTACCACCTCTTCATCGAGACCATGATGGAGGCCCGCGCCATCCCGGCCAAGGAGCGGCGCTACATCGAGGAGCACCTCAAGGGAGTCCCCGCCGACGCCGACCAACTCATGGAGGTGACGTCCCATCTGCTGTCGGAGCTCACCAACCAGGTGGGCATCGTGCTCACCCCGACCTGGGGCGACACGGTCCTCAAGGCGGTCGACTTCGTGGCGCTCTCCGGGAGCAAGGTGCTGTGCGTGGTAGTCTCCGCCACCGGGTTCGTGGAGAACAAGGTCATCCAGATGGATGAGCCGCTGCCGCGCGAAGAGCTGGTCCGGATCTCCAACTACCTGAATGAAAACTTCGCCGGGCTGACGCTGCGGGAGATCCGCGACCGGCTGCTGCGCCGGATGGCCGAGGAGCGGGCGCAGATGGACCGCTGGCTCTCCATGACCCTGGAGCTGGCGCGCCGCGGCCTGGACCTCGACCCGGGGCAGGATGTGGTCTTTGAAGGCACCTCCGCCCTGCTGTCCCATCCGGAGCTGGCCGATCTCCAGCGCGTGCGGCGGATGTTCGAGACCTTCCATGACAAGGCGCGGCTGGTCACCCTGCTCAACCAGTGCATCCGCGGGGGCGGCGTCCGCGTCATCATCGGCGAGGACAGCGAAGTCACCTCGGAGCTGGATTTCAGCCTGGTGGCCAAGTCCTACGGCGTGGGGAGCGGCAGCGTCGGCACCCTCGGGATCTTCGGACCCTCGCGCATGGAGTACCAGAAGATCATCCCTCTGGTCGATTTCCTTGGAGAGACCCTGAGCCGGGCGCTCGCCGAGAGCTTCACCGGTCCAGAGCAAAAATAATCGAGCCATAAAGATCGAGCAGGAGACGGGCGATGGCAGACGACATGAGAAACCCGGACGACGACGCCGAAGCGGTGGCGATCGATTTGGATGGCCAGACGGAGGACCTCGACGCCGCGATGCGCGAGGCCGTCGCGGCCGTGGAAGAGGTAGAAGAGGAGCACAGGGCAGCCGGAGCAGGTCAGGCGGGCTCGGGGGCGGGAGAAGAGGGCTCCGACGAGCCCGCGGAGGACATCGCCAAGCTGCGGCGCGAGATCGCCGACCTGCGCGACCGCTCCATGCGCACGCTCGCCGACTTCGATAACTTCCGCAAGCGCTCCGAGCGCGAGCGGCAGGAGAGCAGGCGCTACGCTCTCATGGAGCCGCTGCCCGGCTTCCTGGAGATCATGGACAACCTCGGGCTGGCGCTGTCGGCCTCCGGTTCCGCCGACGATCTCAAGAAGGGCGTGGAGATGATCCACCGCCAGATGCAGGAGCTCCTGCGCCGCCTGGGGGTCAAGGAGCTCGAGGCGCTGAACCAGCCGTTCGACCCTGCCATCCACGAGGCGGTGGCGCGGGAAGAGGATCCCACGGTCAAGAGGCCGATCGTGACCGGCGAGCTGCGGCGGGGCTACATGCTCCACGACCGCCTGCTCCGGCCGGCGATGGTCAAGGTGACGGTACCCGCGGAGACGAAGCCGGCCGTGGAGGGGGTTTAGGAGCCTCACCCCCGTCCCACGCTGTGTTCAGCGCCGAAGGCGCGCGGGCGTAAAGCCTGGGGTTTCAACCCCAGGTCTGCTGCGTCCCTTCGGGACTTGGGGATTGTTGGGGGCTCCACCCTGGCACTGAAGTGCCAGGCTTTACGCCTGTGCCCCTTCAGGGCGCAGACACGCGTACAATACCGGCCCAGCATCACTTGGCTCAGTCTTTTCGTGAACGGCCCTGAACGACCGGTGAGGTCCTCTTCTTGAGCAAGATTCTCGGTATCGACCTCGGAACCACCAACTCCTGCGCGGCCATTGTCGAGGCCACGGTGCCCCGTGTCCTGCCCAACCGCGAGGGCAGCCGCACCACCCCCTCGATCGTCGCCTTCGCCGAGGAGGGCGACCGCCTCGTCGGTCAGATCGCCAAGCGGCAGGCGATCACCAACCCCGAGAATACCGTCTACGCGGTCAAGCGTCTGATCGGCCGCAAATTCACCGATCCGCAGGTCGAGCGCGCCCGCCAGGTCCTCCCCTACAACCTGGTGGAGGCCCAGAACGGCGACATCAAGATTGAGATCCGCGACCGGCAGTACAGCCCGGAGGAGATCTCGGCCCAGGTGCTGCGCGAGATCAAGGAGTTCGTCGAGGAGGTTCTGGGCGAGCCCATCACCGAGGCCGTCATCACCGTCCCGGCCTACTTCAACGACTCCCAGCGCCAGGCGACCAAGGACGCGGGCAAGGTCGCCGGCCTGGAAGTGCTGCGCATCCTCAACGAGCCCACGGCCGCGGCTCTGGCCTACGGCCTGGAGAACGTGGACCAGGGGGCCAACATCGCCGTCTACGACCTCGGCGGCGGCACCTTCGACGTCTCGGTCCTCCAGCTCTCCCAGGGGATCTTCGAGGTGCGCTCGACCGCGGGCGACACCTTTCTCGGCGGCGAGGACTTCGACCAGCGCGTCATGGATTGGCTGATCGGCGAGTTCCAGACCGAGACCGGAATCGACCTGCGCGCCGACCGCATGGCCCTGCAGCGCCTCAAGGAGGCCGCCGAGCGCGCCAAGTGCGAGCTGTCGAGCTCCGACTCGACGCAGATCAACCTGCCGTTCATCTCCGCCGACCGCACCGGCCCGCGCCACCTTGCGCGCACGCTCAACCGCGGACATTTCGAGGACCTCGTGCGCGAGCTGGTGGAGCG
>JANOCF010001250.1:0-2625 GCA_031412055.1 Holophagales bacterium
GTGCCTTCGGGCGGCAGGTGCCGCTCGCGGACGCCACGGCCCTCTTCCAGCTTGTTGTGGGGATCACCGTCAACGTGGCAGCGCTCGGTTCCCTCTGGATGCCAGAACGGCACTCCGCGGCCGTTCCCTTTCCGGTCCACAACTTCTTCCTGCTCGGGGTGCGAAACCTCCTCTGGGTCTTCCGTCTCGTAGGGATCTGGTGGATCTGGGTAGGGCTGCGCCAGTTGACCGGCTGATCGCTGGGCTGACAGGGCACAGGCATTGCAACTTGGCGATGTGTCGATCGCCGGCTGCTCTCGTGGCAGCCATCCCGTCAACAAACCCAAGGAGGTTTGTCATGCACCTGAGAAACTACAACCACCTCTTCCTGGGTCTGGCCCTGCTCTTGACCCTCGGTCTGGCTCAGCCGGCCGATGCCCAGACGGTCTGCGTCCGTGACAACGACTGCGCTTCCAACGAGTTCTGCGAGTTCGCGGCCGGTAGCTGTCCCAAGAAGAACTCCGGCGCCCAGGGCTCCTGCGTGGCCAAGCCCCAGAGCTGCATCCAGGTCTTCGATCCGGTCTGCGGCTGCGACAACCAGACCTACGGCAACGATTGCACGCGCCAGCAGGCTGGCGTCTCCCTCAAGTCCACCGGCGCGTGCGGTGGCGGCGGCGCCGCTGCCGACAAGCCAAAGAACAACGACAACCCGCCCCAGGACCTCTCCCAGTTCCTGCAGGCCCTTCGTTAACCGACCGGTAATCCGGGCGGCCGCTCATGCGGTCGCCCTCTCCAGCCCGAGATCCTGGTAGAGAGCGTCGAGTACCGAGCGGATCCTCTGCTCGTGGCGCTCGTTGGAAGGCGTGCCGTTGAAGGCCAGGGCCACGGCCAGTCCGGGCTCGGGATCGGCGAACGCCACCGACGAGCGGTAGCCGCTATGGCCAAAGGCCCGTGGCGACGCGTGATGCCCGTACGAGTAAGGGACCGTCTCCGGCCCGTACTGCGCCGAGTTGGGGATGAAGCCGAGCCCCCAGTCCAGCACGTGCTTGAACGTGCTGTCCATCATCCCGACCCGGTGCCGCGCGGTGAGCGCCTCGACCGACTGCGGCGAGAGGACCCGCTTTCCGTCCAGACTTCCGCGGCCGAGGAGCATCTCGTAGAAGCGGCCGAGGTTCCGCACGGGACCATAGCCGTTCCCACCGGGATGGATCGCCACGCACCGCTCCTCGGTATCCCAGCCGTGGGACTGTGGCTGCGGTGTCTCCGTGTTCCACATCGCTCCGATCCGGTCCGCCTCCTTGTAGGAGAGATACCGGTCGCGGGGCATGCCTATCCAGGAATCGGCCATGCCGAGCGGCTCGAAGATCTCTTCCCGGACATAGCGGTCGAACGGGCGGCCCTGGCGGAAATCACTGCGGCGGATCACCTCGCCGAGCACGAACCAGCTCGACGCGTTGTGATAGCCGGCCTTCTCGCCGGGAACCCAGCGCGGCTCGGGCTTCATGGCGCAGATCCGGGCGATGATCGTCTCCCAGGAGTCCCGGGGCCAGCCGACCTCGAGCATGCGGATGCCCGCGGTATGGGTGAGCAGGTGGCGCAGGGTGATCCGGTCCTTGCCGTTGGCCGCGAACTCGGGGATGTGGCTCGCGACCGGGTCGTCGAGCTCCAGCCGTCCGCGCTCCCAGAGCTGGGCCAGGGCCACGGCAGCGACCGGCTTGGTGGAGGAGAGCCAGAGCATCAGGTGGTCGCGGGTCAGCGCCGCGCCGCGCCGGTCCTCTCCGAGCGCTCCGTCCGCCACCGGCTCTCCGCGCAGGGAGACGTAGAGCTGCGCTCCGAGGTGGGAGCCTTCTTGGATGCCCTCTTCGAGAGCCTTGCGGGTGCGGGGCAGGCGGTCGAGCATCACCGCTCTTTGTGGCGGTCCACCAGCCTCATCGTGGGCCTGGAGACGAACGGCAAGGCGCCGCCGACGTAGTTCAGGACCTTGAGCAGGGCACCCGGAACCCAGTGCACCTTGTTCCCGTGGGCGGCCTGCCAGACCAGCTCCGCGATCTCGATCGGGGTCAGCTTGGCGCCGAAGGTCTCCAGGCTGCCGGCGCGGTAGGTCTGGCTGCGCACCATCGGGGTGTCCACGTAGAGCGGCATCAGGTCGCTCACCGTGATGCCGTCGTGCTCCAGCTCCACGTTCAGCGCCTCGGTCAGGCCGCGGACGAAGAACTTCGACGCCGAGTAGGTGGCCAGGTCGGGCACACCGTAGATCCCCGACGCCGAGCTCATGCTGACCACGTGCGCGCCCTTGGTGGCTCGGAGCAGGTCCAGGGAGGCATGGATTCCGTTCATCACGCCGATCACGTTGACCTCCACCGTCCGCACGTGATCCTCGATGGGCGACTGCCCGAAGGGACCCATCCGCATGATCCCGGCGCAGTTGAAGAGCACGTCCATGCGCCAGCCGGTCCAGTCGCCGAAATCGCGGACCCGCTCCTTGTAGGCGGCGTAGTCGCGGACGTCCAGCCGGGCCGCCAGGCACTGCTCCGCCCCGATTTCCCCGATGTCCGAGACCAGTCGCTCCAGCCCCGCCTCATCCAGGTCCACCGCGCCGACCTTCCAGCCCCGCCCGGCGAACAGGAGGGCCGTCTCCCGTCCGAT
>JANOCF010001251.1:0-2880 GCA_031412055.1 Holophagales bacterium
CTCCAGCAGCGCGCGCACAAACCGGCAGCCGAGCACCGACTCCCCGGGCTCCTTGGGGATGACGATGTCGCTCATCTCGTCGGCCTCGGGCGCCTCATCCAGCCAGGGGGTCTTGAAGTCGGCCTCGACCCCGGTCTGGCGCAGCAGGGTGAGGACGGTGCCCAGGTGGGCCTTGGCCGTGCTGGCCACGTAGAGCAGGGAGCCGTCGATGCAGCCCTCCAGGATGGAGGTGCGCGGCGCCTGGTGGAGGCAGAGCTCGGCCTCGGCCAGCTCGCGCAGCTTCTTGCGGGTCTTGGCCCCGACAAAGGGCGCTCCCGTGGTCTCCATCTCGGTCTTGATCAGCTCCTTGACCCGCTCCTTGACCGCCGTGGCATCCGGCCGGATTCTGTCGATCCGGACCCGGAAGACCCACCGCCCCTGGCCCACCTCGTAGGGGGCGTCGATTTCGAAGGGGACGAACCCCATGCGCTCCCGCACCTCGGAGCCGGGCTCGATCGCCCAGAACCGGGCGCGCTCGAAATCCGGGCCTTCGGGGGGTACCGAGACGTTGAAACGGGTGACGCTGACTGAGCCGCTGAGAAGTCCCATCGTGATTCTGCCTCCTGCTGAACGAAGAGGGGGATCTTAGCCCAGACCGGGCGGGTCCGTGTCCTTCTTCGTGGCAGGAGCCGTCTCTTTCTTCGCGGGAGGCTTCTCGGGCTCCTTCTTCTCCGGAGCCTTCTCGCCGGTGGGGGTCTTGGCGGGGTCCTCTGTGGGCACGGGCAGGTCCTCGACCTCGATCACCTCGACGGTCTCGACGGTCTCGACGGTTTCAGCGGTCTCGTCGATCAGCTCGGTCTCCACGGTCGTCTCCTCGACGATCTCCCCGGCCCCTTCCTCCCCCTCCAGCCCCACCAGTTCCTCGTCGTAGATCTCCAGGTCCGAGTCCGCGGTCTCCACCATCTCCTCCTCGGCCAGCGCCTCCTCCTCTTCGAAGGGGTCCAGCTCGCGGGCGGGCTCGAAGTCCGCCACCGCGCTGGCCAGGGTCTCGGGGACCTCCGTCGGCTCGTCGAGGTACGACAGGGGAAGGGGTTCTTCGAAATCTCCGGCAGCTCCGGTGGTACCGGTGGTACCGGTGGTACCGACATCGCCGAGGTTGCCGAGATCCACGATGAAAACCTGGCTGACGTCCTGCTCGGTGTACAGCTCCTCCACGGCCGAGCCCGCCTCCAGCCACTCGGAGCGGTCCTGCGTGGGGGCGAACTGGGAGTTGCCGGTCCACTCGCCGCGCTGGGCGTCGGCGATCATCAAGGCGTTCAGGTAGGCATCGAGGGAAATTCGGGCCATGGCGATGCGGTAGGCCTCGTCGGCCATGCGCTGCAGCTCGGCGAGCATGGCCGCGTCGTTCCGCTGCCGCGCCTTCTCCTGGAGCACCCGCAGGCTCTCGGCGAAGCGCTCCTGGGCCCGCTGGATGCGGAAGAACCGCTGCCGCTCGGCTTCGGTGAGCCCGGCGCCATGGCGGTTGCGGACCGCCTCGCGGCCGTAGCCGCTGCGCAGCAGCTCGTAGGTGCCCGAGAGGATGCGGAGCCCTTGGGAGACGCCGGGATCCGACACGCCGGTGCGCGCCCAGACCACCCGCAGCTCACCCAGGGCCTCGCTGCCCCTCTCCATCGCGCGGAAAAAGCGCTGCTCGCGGCCCTGCATCGCCTCCCGCACGCGGACGAGCGCGGCGTCCATCTTGTCCATCGCGTGCCAGAACGGCCGCTGCTCCGCGCGCGAGCGGTCCAGGCGTCCCTCGGACGAGCCGGCAGACTGCACCACACCCGAGAGACCCTTCTCGGCCAGTTGGAGAAGCTGCCGCGCATCCGCCTTGCGCGGAGCGGCGTAAGCCGCCTGGACGGCGCCAAAAACCAGGCAGGAGCACAGGCTCAGAGACAACCACGACGACTTCATTCGAGCCCCTTTCGCAACGATTCTCGGGACAGCGGAAACCTGCGGACCTGCGAGGTATACGGACCAGGAGCGCGGGGCGTCCACAACATCGGAGCCATCACAGCAACAGGATACTACCGTGCGGGGAAAGCTGGGGGGGGAGGGATGCTACAGAAACGAACCGGGGAGGCGCTGGTGCGGGATCACCGGCGCCTCCCCTTAACCCCAATTAAGGAGAAAGACCATGCGGGAGTAATCATACTCAGGTGTCCCGAGAAAGCAAGCCCCTCTACTCGGAAAACTCGAAAATCAGCTCGGTCCACATCCTGCCCGGGATGTCGTCCCGGGTCGCGGGATGGAACGGGGTCTTGCGCGCGGCCTCCAGGGCGGCCTCGTTGAAGCCCAGCCCTGATGCGTCCCCGTCGCGAATGGCCGCTTCGACGACCTGCCCGCTCTCGTCCACCAGCACGCGCACCCGGACGCTCACCCGCTTGCCGCTGCCCCGGGCTGCGGCCGGGTAGGAGTAGGCGGGAAAGTCCCGCGGCTCGGGAGTTAGGACCCCGGGAAGACCGGGCCGGATGAGGTTGCCCGGCGCCATGGGCTCGACCAGCTCCACCTGGCCCACCGCGTCCTCGGGAGCCACCCGGGGCGGTGTCCTACGGGTCGGAACCGGGGTAGGAGACGGCTCCGGAGCTGCCTCCATCGGAGCCGGAGTTTCGGCGATCTCCTGAATCGGAACCGGTGTTCCGACAGCAACGTTCGCAACGCTCGCAACGCCCGCGACGCCCGCGAGGCTCGCGGGAACCGTTCCCGGAGCGGGAACCCTCACCGTCGAGGGTTGAGCAACCGGCTTCTCTCCCCCGGAGCGAAGCCAGACGAGCCCGCCCGTGGCCGCCGCCACCACCAGGGCAGCCGCCAGCGCCATCTTTTTCCAGGCCGGACCGGAGACGGACCCGGAACGCCCTTCCG
>JANOCF010001252.1:0-1961 GCA_031412055.1 Holophagales bacterium
CGCGACCAGGAGCGCCGGGCCGAGAGGGAAGCGCTGCGTCTGGAGGTGCTGGAGCGAGCCCGGACGGCGATCCGCAAGCACGCGCCGGAGTTTCCCGCGATCCGGACCGTGTACCTCTTCGGCTCGGTCGTCCAGCCTGGCCGCTTCCATCAAGGGTCAGACGTGGACGTCGCGGTCGACAGCGAGGCCATCGAGGCGGAGAGCCCCTTCTGGAGCGCTCTGGAAGAGGAGTTGGAGAGGAATGTCGACCTGAGACCTCGGGACGGCGCGGTTGCCCGGGCGGTCGAGGACTATGGGGAGCGCGTCTATGAACGAGAGATTCCTGGTCCTGGAGCGGAACATCCAGGCCGACCTGAGGGCGATCGAAGGTCTCTACGGCGAGTTGGGTGAGCCGGAGCTGGAAGAATCCGAGGAGCAGGAGAGGCTGATCGTCATCGCGTACCGGCTCCATGGCCTGTACTCCGCCTTCGAGAACATCTTCCGGAACATCTCATCCGCCTTCGAGAACCATCTCGATCCCTCCGGGTGGCATCGGCAGCTCCTGAAGCGGATGCGATTGGACCTGAGCCCGGTACGGCCTGCGGTCATTGACGACGAGACCTACGAGATGCTTGGAGAGTTGCTGGGCTTCCGTCACTTCTTCCGCGCGGCTTATGCCTCGAAGATTGACTCTCGGCGCCTGCGCCTTGTCCTTGACAAGGCGTTGGAGCTCAAGCCCATTCATCGGCAGCAGATCGAGCGCTTTCTGGAGTTCCTGAGAACAGTCCCGCAGGCCTAATCCGGGTACTCGAACTCCACCTCCCGCTCGATGTCCGGGTGGAGGCTCATGTGGACGGGGCACGTCATGGCCGCGTTTTCGAGCTTCTTGCGCTGCTCCGGAGTCAGGCCGGCGGGCATCTTGATCCGCGAAGGGAGGCGGCCGATGCGGCGCGGGCTGCCGGCCATGTGCTTCTCGATGTGCACCGACAGGCCCGTCAGATCGATCCCGTCCCGCTCGCCCACGATCGTGATCAGGGTCAGCATGCAGGAGGCCAGCGCGGTGGCGACCAGGTCCGTGGGAGAGAAGGAGCTGCCGTCTCCCTGGTTGTCCACCGGGGGCACCGTCTTGAGCACCGCCCCGGAAGGGCCGTGCGTCATCTCCACCGTCAGCTTGCCGGCATACCTGCCTGTGATCTCGACCGCCATCGCTTCCTCCTTGATGAGGGCTGGAGCATATCAGCCCAGATCGGCAAAGAGCTTCAGGTAGTCGTCCACCACCCGGTCCATGGAGGTGCGCTCCCGGACCTCGCGCATCTTCTCGAGTCCGCGCTTCCACTCCGGGCCTCCGAAGGTGCTCCGGGCTTTCTCGATGGCGGCGACCAGGCTCTCGGTCGTCGGCTCGGCGTAGTAGGGATAGTCCGGCCCCAGCAGCTCCAGGGTGCTCTCGTCCCGGGTCGTCACCAGGTTCGCCCCGCAGGCGGCGGCGGTGGAGACCTTGCAGTTGGGCTTGTAGAGGAACTCCTTGCCCTCATCCCGCACGGACAGGTGGCAGTTGTAGTCCAGGGCACGCCGGAAGTAGTCGCCGTCGAAGTACTCCACGCCCGGGAGCTGGCCCCAGAGGCTCAGCGAGCGCGACAGCCCCAGGTAGGCGATGCGCAGCTCCTTGTCGCCCAGGGTGTTCACCACGTAGCGCGGGTCCCACTGGTGATAGATGACCCGGTTCAAGGCGCCGGGAGCGGAGAAGTCGCGGAGCTGGCGCTCGTTCTTGAAGATCAGGGCGTGGTAGAGCCAGCGGTTTTTGATCCGGCGCTTGAAGACGACCGTGTCCTGGACGTCGAGGACGAGCCGGTTTCCTCTCCGGCGGGCCGCCAACAGGTGATGGAGCTTCGAGGTCTTGATGAAGACCAGGATCGAGTCCCGGACGTCTTTCAGGTCCTTGGGATAGACCGAGTGGGCCTCGTAGCCGCGCGCGCGCAGGGCCT
>JANOCF010001253.1:0-5373 GCA_031412055.1 Holophagales bacterium
GGGCACTACGCGCTGGCCTCGCACTACTACAGCCACTTCACCTCCCCGATCCGGCGCTATCCGGACCTGGTGGTCCACCGGGGCTTGAAGGCGCTGATCCACAACAAGGCGGAGCAGCGGGCCGCGGACACGGCCCTGGAAGCGCGCCTGCCCGGGATGGGCGAGCACACCAGCTACGCGGAGCGCCGGGCCGAGCAGTCGGAGCGCGATCTCCTGCAATGGAAGAAGGTCCGCTTCCTGGCCGACCGGGTGGGCGAGACCTTCAAGGGCCGGATCACGGGGGTCCAGCCGTTCGGCCTCTTCGTCCAGCTCGAGAACTACATGGTGGACGGCCTGGTGGCGATCCGCACCCTGGGGGACGACTACTACGTCTACGAGTCCGACGCCCACCGTCTGGTGGGAGACCGCACGAGGAAGGTCTTCCAGCTTGCCGACGCGGTAGATGTGGTGCTGACCGGAGTGAGTCTGCGCCACCGGGGTCTGGATCTGAGGATCGTGGGCACCCCCGAGCCCGGAGAGAGGCGCCCGGACGGGCGCTCCGACAGGGATGCGAGAAGGCCGGAGCGCAAGGATGGCCCGCGCCGGGGAGCCGGCAAGCCGGGCGCCGGGAAGCCGGTGAAGCGGGAGCGGAAGCGGCGGTAGGCCCCCCTTGCCCCCGCTTCCTTCTGCCATCCAAAGCAGACCTCGCGAGGGAGGGCAGGAGGCCCGTGGAAATTATGTTGGATACTCTCTTGGGAGGAACTGCGGCTGTGATCAATCCATGTACCTCGACCTCCAGGCTGGCGCTCCGCGCCCTCGTGCTGTTGCTGGTGTTTCCTGCCGTGGTCGCCGCGGCGCTGAGGATCAACGGCTCGACGACCGTCAATCCGGTGGTGACCGAGGCCGCCGAGGTCCTGCGTGCCAGGAAAGGCATGCAGATCCAGGTCGACACCCAGGGAGGGAGCACGGGAGGGATCTCGGCGCTGGGCGACGGCCGCGTGGAGGTCGCTATGAGCTCGCGGCCGATCACCGAGGAGGATCGGGCGAAGTACCCCAGGGTCTCGTTCCAGCCCGTCTCCATCGGCGTGGACGCGGTGGCGATCATCGTCTCCCGCGACGTCTGGGAGGGGGGCGTGAAAGCCCTGTCGCGCGAGCAGATGCGCCAGATCTACGAAGGCAAGGCGAAGAACTGGAAGGAGCTCGGCGGTCCCGACCGCCGCATCGTGTTCTTCAACAAGGAGCCGGGCCGGGGGACGTGGGAAGTGTTCGCGCACTGGCTTTACGGCGATGCCAAGAAGGCGCCCTCCGTGAGCTTTCCCGAGGTGGGCGCCAATGAGGAGGCGCGCACCAAGGTCGGCTCGACCCGCGGCGCCATCTCTCAGCTCTCGTCCTCCTGGGCCGACGGCAAGAAGGTGTTCGCCCTCGGCATCCGGGACGACAAGGGGAAGGTGATCCAGCCGGCGAACGCCAACATCGGCAGCGGTGCATACCCCCTGACCCGGAAGCTGTTCGTCGTCACCAATGGAGCGCCCAAGGGCGAAGCGAAGACGCTGGTCGACTTCCTCCTGAGCCCCGAGGGTCAGGCGCTGGTCCGCAAGCACGGCTACCTGGCCTTGAGCGATCTGAAGCGCACCGCGAAATGACGATCGGTGTGCAGGCCCGGCCGGCGGCCCTGGTGCGCCGCCGCTGGGAGGTGACGAGGCTGCTGAGCCTCGGCTTCACCTTCGTGGGGATTCTGTTCCTGGGCGCGATGCTGACGCTCCTCGTCGTACAGAGCGTGCCGGCGTGGCGGCACTCGGGGCTTGGTTATCTCACCGGCCTGGAGTGGTTCTTCCGGGACGGGAAGTTCGGCATCCTGCCCATGGTCTACGGCACGGTGGCGGTATCGGCCATCGCCATCGTGATGGGAGGCGTCCTGGGGGTGGGGGCCGCCATCTTCTCGGCCGAGTTCCTGCCTCGCCGGCTGCGCCTCGGGTTCAAGCTCCTGATCGAGCTGCTGGCCGGCGTGCCGTCGGTGGTCTACGGCATCGTGGGCATGCTGCTGCTCCGGAACTGGATCTACGAAGCCCTGGAGAGCTGGGGCGTCTGGACGGGGGACACGCTGCTCACTGCCGGAATCCTGCTGGCGGTGATGATCCTGCCCACGGTCGTAACCCTGGCCGACGATGCATTGCGCGGGGTGCCTGCGAGCCAGCGTCAGGCGGCGCGGTCGCTGGGCCTGACCCGGACGGAGACGATCCTTTCCGTCAGCCTGCCCCAGGCTCTCCCGGGTCTGCTCGCCGCCGTGCTCCTCGGCCTCGGCCGTGCGCTGGGAGAGACCATCGCCGTATTCATGGTGGTCGGCCGCCAGGACAACCAGTGGCCGGCGAACCTCTTGTCGCTTCGTCCGCTGCTGGAGCCGGGCCAGACCCTCACGACCAAGCTCGGCGGCGCGGAGACGTTCATCGCCTACTCCGAGCCGCTGCACTGGGCTGCCATGGTCGGCCTGGCCGTGGTTCTCCTCCTGCTGGTCCTGGGAGTAACTCTCGGCGGCGCGTTTCTTGGAAGGTTGGGCGGCCGTGCGTAGGTGGATCGATCGCGGGTTCTACCTGGTCACCGCGGCGTGCGCGGTTGCGGCCTCCTCGATCCTGGTGGGTCTCGTGGCGATCATCCTGGTCCGCGCCCTGCCGGCGCTGAGCCTGGATCTGGTGACGCAGCAGATGGCAGAGGCAGGGGCGTCCGGCGGCCTCCTCTACGAGATTCTGGGAACACTGCTCCTGATGACCTCGGCCCTGGCCGTGAGCTCCGTCTTCGCCGTGGCGCTGGCCCTGGCAAAGACGGTCTATGTGCAGGATCCGCGGCTCCGGCGGTGGATCGCTCTGGGCCTGTACACGATCAACGGCGTGCCCTCCATCGTTTTCGGGATCTTCGGCATGATCCTTTTCATGGGCGTGCTGGATTGGGGCAAGTCGTGGCTCAGCGGCGGCATCCTGCTCGGGATGATGATCCTGCCCACGCTCACCGTCGCCCTGATCGAGCGCATCGAGAGCCTGCCCGGCAAGTACCTGGAGGCCGCGGCCAGCCTCGGCCTGAGCCGCTCGCAGGTCGTGTGGTCCGTGATAATGCCCCAGAGCGCCAGCGGGTTGATCTCGGGGTCGCTCCTTGGGCTGGCGCGGGCCGCGGGGGAGACCGCTCCGATCATGTTCACGGCGGCCGTGTTCTCGGGAGCCTCCCTGCCGCAGGGGATCCGGGAGAGCCCTGTGGTCGCCCTTCCGTACCACATCTTCGTCTTGGCCCAGGACTCCATCCAACCCGGGGCCGAGGAGCACATGTGGGGAGCGACTTTCGTGCTGCTGGCGCTTGTTCTCGGCCTGAGCCTGGTGGCCCTGCCGGCGCGCCTTGGCGTCCACGAGGAGTCAACGCATGGCTGAATCGATGTTGAAGGCCGCACCTTTCGCAGCACCCGCGCCCGAGCCCCTGATCGAGGTAAAGGGCCTTTCGGTGCTCAGCGGCAAGCGCCGGCTCCTGCGCGACATCTCCCTGCGCATCGAAGAGCGGCAGGTATTCGGGATCATCGGACCGTCCGGCGCCGGCAAGTCCACGCTCCTGCGCTGCCTCAACCGGCTCGTCGAGCTGACGCCCAACCTGCGCGTCACCGGCGACGTGCTTTTCGACGGCCGTTCGATCTACCGCACCACCACGCCGGTGGACCGGATCCGGGTGGAGATCGGCATGCTGTTCCAGCAGCCGGTGGTCTTTCCCAAGAGCATCTACCAGAACGTGCTGTTCGGAGTGCGTCATCTTGAGAGCGTGCCGCGCCGGGAGTGGCCGGACACGGTGGAGAGGGTGCTGCGGCAGGTGGCTCTCTGGCCCGAGGTGTCGGACCGCTTGCACGAGCCGGCTGGCAGCCTCTCCATCGGCCAGCAGCAGCGCCTCTGCCTGGCACGGCTGCTCGCGGTGCAGCCGCGGGTGATCCTGATGGACGAGCCCACCAGCGCCCTCGATCCGGCGTCCACGGAGGCCATCGAAGAGCTGATCCGCACCTTGAAGAGGCAGCACACCATCGTGCTGGTCTCCCACAACATGGGGCAGGTGCGGCGGCTGGCGGATTACCTGGCCTGCGTCTGCGTACGCGACGGCGCCGGGGAAGTGGTGGAGAGCGCCTGTTGCGACGCGGTCTTCGAAAACAGCCAGTGCCAGGAGGTCGTCCAGCTCCTGAACAACGCCACATGATCCGAAGTCTCGGCGATCCACGCCTCCGCCGGGAGAACCACCACAAGCAGTTACCTGAGAAATCTAGCGTCGAAGGTCGACCTGGTTGTCATCTCGGGGAGCAGTACCTCACACCTCATCTTCCTGAAGCTCGCGGAGGTCGGCTCTCCGAGCACGATCTTGCGAGTTGGATCCATGTTCACCTGAGAGTCCTCTGATACCAAGGCCGGGCCTCTCCCGCCCAAGCGCCCGCCGGGAGCGAGGGGAGGCAGGGGAGCCCTTTTCTTCGGAAACATCGCGGCACCTTGCGACAGAGCGTCGCGAAGCGGTCGCATCTTCGCGACGCTCTGCAACGGAGTACCGAAACTCTGCGACGTGTCCGCGACGATCTGCGACGAAGTGTCGCGAAATTGCCGTGACGCCAGGAGGCTCTGCGACAGAGCGTCGCGAACTCGAGGCAGAGTCGCGACGCTCTGCGACGAAGTGTCGCGGAGTTGAAACGAACTACCGACACTATGCGACAGATTACCGAGAAGGTAAGATGACTTCGCGATGCATCGCGATTAACCAGAGGAGCATTGCGGCAACTCCGCGACACTCTGCGACGAAGTGTCGCATAGTTGCAGCGTCGAAAGGAGACCCTGCGATGGAACGTCGCGAAGTCAAGACAACTCCGCGACGCTCTGCGATGATGTCTCGCGCCGTTGCGGTAAGTCCGCGACGCTCTGCGACGCATCGAGACGTTGAGACAGGAAAGGGGCGGTCTGCGCTTACGACTCTCGTCCCCTACAGCCCGGATCTCGCGGCCAAGATGGAAGTGGCAGAGAGCGTGAGGCGGCAAGACCGAGACGTTCTGCGGAAGCTCGCCGAATAGCCGCGATGAAGGCACCCGTCTGGGTTGAAACCCCAAGCTCTACGCCTGCGCGCCTTCGGCGCTGATCAAGAGGCTTCTCCCGAGACTTCGCCGAACTCTTCGCGCAGCATGTCCACGAGATCCGGCCGCTTGATGCTCTCCCAGGCTGCCCGGGCGGCGCGGATGTGGTTCTGGCGCTCATCCGATTCCGTCTCGGCGAGACCGGCAAGCCGAACGTGAGCACAACCCATCGAATAAGGCTCCCGAATCTTTTTATAGAGGTCGAGAGCCTCCATGAATCTGGCGCGTGCGGTGTCGTGGTCGGAGCGACGGAGGGCGATGTCGTCCAG
>JANOCF010001254.1:0-2022 GCA_031412055.1 Holophagales bacterium
CTTCAGGGTCCAGGACTTCGTGCCCGGGTCGTACTCCTGCACGACATCGCCGCTCACCTGGCCGCCGAACGTGTAGATCTTCCCGTTTCCGGGAGCCACGGCCGCGGCGCCGAAGAGGATGGTGGGCATCGGATCTTCGACGGTCCACCTCTTCGTCCGAAGGTCGTAGACCTCGACCCGGGTCTCCTCGAACGTAGACGTATGGAGGGGAGGCTGGAAACACGGCGACCCGCAGCCGCCGAGGGTGTAGACCTTGCTGCCCAGGGCCGCCGCGGCCAGAAGGCGGCGCGCCGTCGGCATGTCCCTTCCACCCCCGTCGTCCGCCCAGGTGTCGCCACCCTGGGCTGTCAAACGGTCCGCCGTCAGCACGGCGCCCGCGACGATCAGGACGACGAACGCGAAGCGTCTCCGCTGCTCTTTCCGCATGGCTGTTCGATCTGTTTCCGGATTGGATTATAATGAAGCGAAAGCTGAAAGAATAATCCAAATGGATGCATCTCTCTCGAGGGCCATGCATGACATCCAACTTTCTGGTCAGACCGAGGGGCTTCCTTCCGATCGTGCCGATCGTGCTGCTGCTCGCCGGCGGCTCGGCATGGGCCGCGCCAGGATCTCCTCCCTGGGCGGTAGAAAGTCCGTCGGCGGGAGGTTCACGGTTCGGTCTGGGCATCGAGCTTCTCTCGGAGAGCCAGGAGAGCCTGAGCATCGATTCCACGCGGAGCGTCGTCACCTTGAGGGATCTCGCGACAGGGCGGGAAAGCACGACGGTGGTGGAAGGCGACGCCGGGCTCTTGAACCGGAAGTTCGACCTCGACTGGCGGCTGAACGGCCCGGCCGTGCAGATTCCGGTCGGGCTGGGATGTTTTCCCCTCCTGGGCACGCGAATCCATCCGACCCTGACTCTTCAGGCGGCTTCGGGCGACGTCAGCATGGACTTTCTGGACAGGCCGGAGCCGGATCTCGGCACGTCCCTGGGAGGAAGAAGCCCGATCTATGGCGGAGGCCTTTCTCTTACCGGGTCTTTCTGTCCTGGCTGCCCATGGTTCGCCGGAGCCGGCTACCGCTTCAGCACTCTCAGTCTGACTGCCGACCGCTCCCCGCGCTTTGCGGAGCCGGGATTCGAGGTCCTGAGCGACGAGGTCCGCCTGAGCCGGGAGCTCCATGAGATCTCCACCCGGCTCGGATATGTCTCGGCCAACAACCGGTTCGCCTATCACCTGGGTCTTCGCGGCCGCTGGACCGGCGTGGAGATCGAGGACGAGCTGCGTCTCGCCAGCGAACGGGTCGGCCAGGTGACGACCCTGAGCTCCCGCACGAATCTCGACAGCTACGTGCTTCAAGGGGTCGCAGGCGTGGACGCGCGCCTGGCAGGGTCGCTCTTCGGGCGGGCGGAGGTCGCCGTCGGGAGCGGCGACAAGGCGGTGCAGCTCAAGCTGGTGTACCTGAAGCCGGCCATCCCCGGCGGGGTGAGCATCCGGTTCCGATCCCGGCAGCGATCCGAGTCAGAGAGCTCCAAGGCCCGGATGGCCGAGCACGAGCGGCTCTTGCGTTCCATCGCGGCCGCCCTGGCGCCGGAGATCGCGCGCATCGTGCAGGAGTTCCGCGAGGGCTGGCGCAGCCTTGAAGTCGTCCAGGGACCGGCCGGTGCGCCGGCCTACAGGTCTGAAGAGGTGGACGCGCTGCTGCGCGAGACGGGCGACGACCTGATCCGCATCCTTGACCAGTACCCGGATCTGGTGCCCCTGGCCGACTGGATGCGCGATCGTTTCCAGGAGGCGCGGACGGACTTGGGCGTGATGAGCACCGTCACCGGAGCTGCGGCCCGCGATGAGCCATACCTGATTCTCCCCGCTGTGGCACGCCGTCAGGCCGGAAGCCGGCAGGTGGCGCGGGCACAGGGCGGAGTCGTCGACAAGGGCCGGGCTGATCAGGAGCTGAGCAGGCTCGACTCCGGGGAGCTGGCAGCGGTCCGCGGCGGAAGGTACTGGACGCGGTTCACGTTCGAGGCGTCGGGTCTGGGAG
>JANOCF010001255.1:0-2198 GCA_031412055.1 Holophagales bacterium
GTTGGCAGGCCGCGCCGTCGCTCCGGCACGAGCGGCCGGAGGGTTGGCAGGAGCGGCTGGAGGGTTGGCAGACGCGGCCGGAGGGTTGGCGCGACGCGCCGGACCGTCGGCACGCTCGGCTGGAGGGTTGGCACGAGCCGCCGGAGCGTCGGCCGCAGCGGCTAACCCTCCAGCCGCTCATGCCGGAGCTATGGCGCGGCGTGACGGAGCGATGGCAGCACGTGCGAACCCTCCGGCCGAGCGCGACGGCGCGACAGCGTTCTTTGAAAACTTGGAAGGGACGGCGGCCTCCGGGTCCAAGGACGCCGCCGGTCCGCCCCCGCCGTCCGGGAGCCCAGGCTCACGGAGGCGGGGCGGCGCGGGTGTGCCCTGCGAGGGCGGCCGCCTGGCAAGGGATCTGGCTGTTGGCTAGAACTTTTGCCAGGTGCGGTCGTCCCTTCTTTTCAAAGAAATGCCTCTCACGTCGATCCACAGGCCTGCCGATTGCTTGTAATCGATATCTCATCGAAAGGTCGAGGCGAGAGGAGTGCAGAGTCCGCTCGACACCCTTCTGTGATGGAGAAGCGTCGCTCCTTCTTCGCCGAAGAAGCCTTCCTGGGGGCGTGGTTTCTATAATAGGACGACTGGCTGCATAGCGGCTCCCCGGACATCCTTTCAGTGAAAAGGGGAGGTTCAGGCGCTGCCGGAACGAGAGCGGCTGAGCGAGTCGGCGACCTGGCGGGCGAGCTTGGCGGTGGCGGCTTCACGATGGGCGGCCTCCTGGAAGAGGAGGACGGCGGCCAAGGCCTCGCGGGAGACGTTGTGCTCCCGGAAGACGGTGACCATTTCGTCGGCCAGGACGCGGACTTCAGTAGTGTTCCCCTCCTCCAGATGGGAGATCACCAGGTCCAGAGCGGCGAGCGCGGCTTCGTAGGGATTGCCAGCATCGAGGAAGGTCTGGCGGACGCTGGCGAGGAGATGGCGGGCACGTGCGTGCTCGCCCAGACCGGCGGCCACACGGCCCTCGACCCATTGCAGGCGGAGGTGGTCCAGCGTGCGCCCTTGCGCTGCAGCCAGCTCCCGGAGATCCGGAAGTAGAGCATCCGCCTCCCGATGGCGGCCGGCCTTGGAAAGATTGTCCACGAGGTTGTGACGAAGACAGAGCAGGAGGCGGGGCTCCCGAGCGGGGTCAATGAGGCCGTTCGCCTTTTTCAGGGTTTGAAGGGCGAACTCCGTGTCACCCATCTCGGTAAGTAGGAGGGCCTTTGAGATTAGGCTCCTGCCGGCGAGGTGCAGATCCTGGTGCTCACCATTCAGGAAGAGCTCCACGGCGTTGTCGAGCATCCTGATTGCCTCCGGAAAGCGCCGTTGTGCCAAGCGCAGTGAAGCTTGCAGGTCCAGGAGTACCGGCTCGTAGCCCAGGGCGTCCTCGGTATCCTGGATCCCCGCTTCCCACCAGGATTCCGCCATGTCGAAGCTCTGTTCGGCTCCGATGAGATCGCCTTGCACTCGGCGTGCGTTCCCGAGAGCGGCCCAGGCGAGGCTCCGAAGTTGGTAGACCCAGCGCTCCTCGAAGAGATCGCCCTCCGCGATCCTGTCCGCCACATGGACCGCGAGATCGGCGAGGTGGAGGGCCTCGGACGGCTGCTCCGCTGCGGTCTGGCAGCTACTGCGGACCAGCAGCTCACAGAGACCCCAGCTCACGAAGCGCCGGTCGGCGTGGAGGCAAGCGAGGCGTTCCTCCGGAAGGATGGGCCGAAGCTCCTCCAGAATGCCAGGCGCCTCGGCGCGGGATCGGGCGAGTGCGGCATCGATGGGTCCAAAGACCGGAGGGAGAGCGTCGGCCTGTTTCAGCTCGAGCAGCCAGCCCCCTACCTCCCGACAGTGGGGACAGACGGCCAAGAGGTGGAAGAGCTGCTCGTTCTGCCTTGCCGTCCGGTCCGTGGCGAGCAGGTACTCCAAGGTGGCGGCATCGAGATGTCTGTGCTCCACGCAATCCTCCTCTATGAGCTTCTTAGCGAGCGGATAATAGCGCAAGTAGGAGACAGCGGGTATCTGCTATGGGTAAAGCGGGCCAGGAAGTGCAACCCGGCCCGCGTAATTCAATCAACCGTTGGGGTCGAGGCCGGAACCGGTGTCGCCTGCGTTGGTCGTGGCGGGCTTTGGGCTGCCGTTTGGATCGAGGATCGAGCCGGTCTCAGCCCATAGGGCGGAGAGAA
>JANOCF010001256.1:0-4128 GCA_031412055.1 Holophagales bacterium
GGTGCATGTTGAGGCCCGGCCCGTAATTGTGCTGGACCCCGGGCATGGGGGGATGGATGGAGGAGCGTGTTGGGGCGGAGTGCGTGAAAAATGCCTTACTTTGATGATCGCGCAGCGGGTGGAATCGGTGTTACGGGCACGCGGCTTCCGCACCGCAATGACGCGCCGGAGCGATCGGACGGTGTCGCTGGGAGCGCGCTGCGCGTAATGATTGGCCATGACGCGCAGGACGCGGGCGGAGAGATCGATGTCGTGCCAGTCGAGGCCCACCAGCTCGCTGACCCGCAGGCCGGCGGCGTAGAGCACCTCCAGGATTGCCTGGTCGCGGCAGGCGAGGATCCCGTCTCCTCCCTCGACGCCGGAGATGGCGACCGTGGGGGCCTCCAGGAGGTTCTCGACCTCGCCGGGCCGCAGGTGGCGGGGGAGGGTCTTGGGCACCTTGGGAGTCCGCACCCCCTGCGCCGGGTTGGCCGCCAGGCTCCCCTCCCGGCAGGCGAAGCGGAACATGCTGCGCACCGCGGCCAGCGCCCGTCCCTGGCTGCTCTTGGCCAGCTTTTCCCGGGTCATGGCCGCCAGGAAGGAGCGCACCGCGAGGGCGTCCACGTTCTCCGGATGCACGTTGTCCGGCTCGACGCCGAGGAAATCCTGGGCCAGGAAGCGGTGAAAGCGGAGGAGATCGCGCTCGTAGGCTCTCAGGGTCTCGGGGGAGACGTTGCGCTCGCCTTCGAGATGCTCCAGGTAGCGGTGGATGAGGGACCTCACCCCCTGTCCCCCTCTCCCATCTCCCACCCCCGGCCTTCGGCCTGCCCATCCCCGGGAGAGGGGGAACCCATGCGAAGCATGTTGCCGAGATCTCCGCTTAGTCTTCCCAGCAACGTCCCCCCTCTCCCGGCGGGGGGAGGGAGGGAGATGGGAGAGGGGGACAGGGGGTGAGGATTCACGCGCCGACCTCCGCGGTCTCCGCCACGTCCGCCATCACACCCACCCCATGCCGCTCCGCCCACTCCACCAGCGCGCCCGTGGCCCGCTCCACGAAGGCGGCCCGCTTGTCCGCCTTGCGGACCTTGCCCTCCAGCTCCGTGAACAGGCCGTAGTTGATGTTGGCCGGCTGGAAGTGCTTGGGATCGGACTCGGTGAGATGCCGGGTCATGGCTCCGAGAGCGGTGGTGGGCGGGAAGGGCTCGGGCGTCCGGCCCTGGAATTCCAGGGACAGATAGAGGCCGATGGCCAGGCCCGTGGCCGCCGACTCCAGGTAGCCCTCGACTCCCGTGATCTGGCCGGCGAGGCGCACCCGCGGCTCGGTCTTGATCCGGTAGAGCTTGTCCAGGTGGATCGGGGCGTTGATGAACGTGTTGCGGTGGATCTGCCCGAAGCGCAGGAAGTTGGCGTTCTCCAGGCCCGGGATCATGCCCAGGACCCGCTTCTGGTCGCCCCACTTCATCCGCGACTGGAAGCCGACGAGGTTGAGCTGGCTCTTGGCGAGGTTTTCCTGCCGGAGCTGCACCACCGCGTAGGGCCGACGGCCGTCTGGCGCGGTCAGCCCTACCGGCTTCATGGGGCCGTAGCGCAGCGTATCCACGCCCCGGCGGGCCAGCTCCTCGATGGGCAGGCACCCTTCGAAGAAGATCGCCTTCTCGAAGTCGTGCGGAGCCACCACCTCGGCCTCGTTGACCGCTTGATGGAAGGCCAGGTACTGCTCCTTGTCCATGGGGGCGTTCAGGTAGTCCTCGCCCTCCCCCTTGCCGTAGCGCGATTGCCAGAAGAGCTTGGAATGATCCAGGCTGTCCGTTTCCACGATGGGCGCGATGGCGTCGTAGAAATAGAGATAGTCGCTCCCGAGAAGCCCCTGGAGGACACCGGAGATGGCCTCCGAAGTCAGCGGTCCGGTGGCGAGGACCACGTCTCCTTCGGGCAGGGTGGTGACCTCCTCGCGCCGGAGCTCGATCCGGGGATGGGAGGCGATGGCGGCCGTGACACGTTCGGCGAACCGGTCGCGGTCGACGGCCAGGGCGCTCCCCGCGGGCACGGCCGAGGCCCGGGCGGAGCCGATGATCAGCGAGCCGAAGGCTTCCATCTCCCTCTTGAGCAGCCCGGCGGCGTGGAAGGGATCGTCGCTGCGCAGCGAGTTGCTGCACACGAGCTCCGCCAGGTCGCCGCTCTTGTGCGCGGGGGTCGGCCGGACCGGCCTCATCTCATGGAGTACGACCTCGCACCCGCGCTCCGCGAGCTGCCAGGCGCACTCCGTGCCCGCGAGCCCTCCTCCGACGACGTGGACCGTTCTCATCATCGGTGGATTGTACCGGATCGTTGATCCGGTCCCGGTTGATCCCATCCCCTGGAGGCAAAAGCGATACACTTGGGAGGGCTGAACCCCAGGAGGGCTCGGGAGGAGATTCCAATGGCCTGTATCCGTCTCGAGTCGCACGGTCGTCCTTTTTTGCTGTTCCTGTCGCTCTGTCTGCTGGTTGCGCTGTTTCCGTTCCCGGTTTCCGGGACGCCCCCGCTACACGCGGTCTTCGAGTTTCATGAGGACGAGGGCAAGGGGGACGGCACCGTGTCCGTCGCGCCGCCGTTGGCCCAGGGCGCCACGCGCTGCGTCGACGGCTTTGCAGGAGACTATCCCTGCCGCAACGTCGACCTGCTGAGCTTCGTCCCCCGCACCGAGATGGGAGCGGGCGACAACCAGGGCAGCGACATCTGGGGGTGGACCGATCCTCAGACCGGCAAGGAGTATGCCCTGATGGTGTTCGCCAACGGCGCCTCCTTCGTGGACGTCTCCATCCCCACGGCGCCGCGCTGGCTGGGCTACCTGCCGACCCGGACCAGCTCCTCTTCCAACCGCGACATCCGGGTCTACCGCGACTGGGCCTACATCGCGGCCGACTCGGTCGGGGCGCACGGCATGCAGATCTTCGATCTCAAGCGGCTGCGGACGGTCACCACCTCTCAGACCTTTGCCCCGGACTTCGTCTACACCCAGGTCGACACGGTCCACAACATCGACATCAATGTGGAGTCCGGCTTCGCCTACCTGGTGGGCTCCAACACCTGCTCGGGCGGACTGCACATGGTCGATCTCCGCAGCGACCCGGTTCATCCCCGGTTCGTGGGCTGCTACTCCAGGTCCGGAGACGGCGCCATCTCTTACATCCACGACACCCAGTGCGTGATCTACCGCGGCCCCGACCAGCGCTTCGCCGGCCGCGAGCTCTGCTTTGCCAGCAATGTCAACGCGTTGACCATCCTCGACGTCACCGACAAGGGCGCGGTGCGAGAGGTCGCGCGCAGGGGCTACACGGGGAACGCCTACGCCCACCAGGGGTGGCTCACCGAGGACCATCGCTACTTCCTGATGGACGACGAGCTGGACGAGCGCAACAGCCAGGGAAAGACCCGCACCTACCTCTGGAACGTGCAGGACCTGGCCGATCCGCAGCAGTTCGCGACCTACGAGCACGCGACCGGCGCCATCGACCACGACCAGTACATCCACCAGGGCTTCTCCTACCAGGGCAACTACCGGGCGGGGCTGCGCATCCTCGACGTCTCGGGAGTGGCCCAGGGACGCCTGCAGGAGGTGGGGTACTTCGACATCGTGCCCGAGGACGACGAGCCGGTCTTCAGCGGCGCCTGGGGAGCCTATCCATTCTTCAAGAGCGGGATCATCCTGGTTCCCGGCATGGAGCAGGGGCTCTACATTCTCCGGCGCGGCAGCGGAAGCGATGAGCCCGCCGGACCCTGCAAGCCCGGGGCGCAGACGCTCTGCCTGGCGAAGAAGCGCTTCCGGGTGGAGGTGGACTGGAACAACCAGTTCAACGGCTCGTCGGGCCGGGGCGTAGCGGTCAAGGGGAGCGACCAGGCCGGTTACTTCTCCTTCGGCGACAAGTCGAACCTGGAGCTGATGGTCAAGATCCTCAACGACGGCTCGCACTGGCAGCTCTACTACGGCCAGCTCACGAACCTGGGCTTCACGATCCGGGTGACGGACACCGAGACGGGCGCGGTGACCACGCACCGCAACGGGCCGAACAACTGCGGCGGCGTGGCCGAGATCGGGGTCTCGGATGGCCACGGGCATCGCGCATCCCCCATGTGGCTGGGTGCAGCCCCGAGCGCGCTTTCCAGGCC
>JANOCF010001257.1:0-6282 GCA_031412055.1 Holophagales bacterium
GTCGAGCGCGCCGTCGAGGCAACCAAGCCTCTGATCGACTCGCGCGGCCACGAGCTCACGGTCACCGTGCCGACCGACCCGGTCCGCATGGAGGCCGACGCCGCGCGCCTGGAGCAGGTGATCGCGAACCTCCTCAACAACGCGGCCAAGTACACGATGCCGGGCGGCCACATCCGGGTCACCGCCGTGCAGGAAGGGGGCGAGGCCGTGGTGCGGGTGCGCGACAACGGCATCGGCGTCCCGCCCGACGTGCTGGAGCGGGTCTTCGAGCCCTTCGTCCAGTCGGACGGCTCCCTCGCCCGTTCCGAGGGCGGTCTGGGGATCGGGCTGACCCTGGTGCGCAGCCTGGTGGAGATGCATGGCGGCACGGTCGAGGCCCACAGCCCCGGTCTGGGCCAGGGCAGCGAATTCGTGCTGCGGCTGCCGGCGCGCCTGACGGCCGAGAAGATCGCGCCCATGCCCGAGCCGGCCGTCCCCTTCTCCTCCCGCGGGCTGCGGGTGCTGGTGGTCGAGGACAACGTGGACGCCGCGGAGAGCCTCTCGGCCCTGCTCCGCCTCTGGGGCCACGACGTGACGATGGTCCACGACGGCCTCTCGGCCATCGACGCGGCGCACGACAACCACCCCGAGGTGGTCCTTCTGGACATCGGACTCCCCGGCCTCGACGGCTACCAGGTGGCCAGGCGCCTGCGGGACGATGAGGAGCTCGACGGCACGCTCCTCGTGGCCATGACCGGCTACGGCCAGCCGGACGACCGCCGCCGCTCCCGCGAGGCCGGCATCCATCACCACTTCGTGAAGCCGGTGGAGCCGTTCGTGCTGCGCACGCTGCTGTCCAACCAGGGGGCGCCCGTGGCTTCGAGCGCGGGGAGACCGTTCTAGACCGTTCCAGGAAGACCCCTCTGCTAAACTGGGTGTCTCCCCATGGACGCCCCTACAGAGAGTCGCCTCCTGCGACTGGCGATTGCGAAGGGCCTTCTCACCTGGGAGGACCTCGACGCGGTTGCCGATCAGGTGGTGTCAGGGAACGACACACCCGACGAGCGCCACTGGATCCAGGCCCTCGCCGAGTCCGGACGCCTGAGTCCCGACCGCGTCGTCGACCTCCTCGTCGAGCTGGAAGCGACGGACGAAGCCATTCTCCGGCCGACGCTCGTCGCTGCCCCCCCGGGACGGGCCGGAGCGGTGGCCTTCCCTCCCGAGCTCCGATTCCTCAAGGACTGGCCGCGCTACAACGTCGAGCGCTTCCTCGGCTCCGGCGGCATGGGCTCGGTCTACCTGGCCTCGGATCCCCAGCTCGACCGCCGCGTCGCCCTCAAGTTCCTCCACTTCAACGACCCCACGCTGGTGATGCGCTTCCAGCGCGAGGCCCGCGCCCAGGCCCGCGTCGAGAACCCCAACATCTGCCAGATCTACGAGGTAGGCGAGGTCGACGGCCGGCCCTACATCGCCATGCAGTACATCGACGGGCGGAGCCTGTCGGAGCTGCGCGGCCGGCTGTCCACCGAGACCGCCGCCTGCCTGATGCGCGACGTGGCCCTGGCGGTGCACAGCGCGCACAAGACCGGCCTGATCCACCGCGATCTCAAGCCGGCCAACATCCTCGTGAGCAAGGACGACAACGGCGGCCTCCACCCGCACGTGGTGGACTTTGGCCTCGCCCAGGACCAGGATGAGACCGGGCTCACCCGCACCGGTCTCATCAGCGGCACGCCCGCCTATGTCTCCCCCGAGCAGGCCCGCGGAGCTCCCCTCGACCGGCGCAGCGACGTGTACAGCCTCGGCGTCGCCCTCTACGAGCTGCTCACCGAGAGCCCGCCCTTCGTAGGACCGAGCGCCGCCGGCGTCCTCGTCCAGGTGATCCAGGACGAGCCCGAGCCTCTGCGCAAGCGCAAGCCCTCCATCCCCGCGGACCTGGAGACGATCGTCCTCAAGTGCCTGGAGAAGGAGCCCGAGCGGCGCTACGACTCGGCCCGCGCCCTGGCCGACGACCTCGACCGCTGGCTGAAAGGCGACCCCATCGAGGCGCGCCCGGCCGGCGTGGTCTACCGCGCCGGCAAGCGGTTGCGGAAGAACAAGACCCTGGCCTTGGTGGCCGCGGCCGCGGTGCTGGTCTTCGGCATCATGGTGTTCGACGTGGTCCAGACCCGCTGGCAGGCGCGGGAACGGGCTGAGCTGGCTCAGCGCTTCGGCCAGCGGGTCAAGGAGATGGAGGCCAGTCTGCGCTATGCCGCGCTCCTCCCCCGCCACGACGTCACCGCGACCAAGCAGCGGCTTCGGCGGGAGCTGGAGACCATCCGGGAGGAGATGCGCCGGCTCGGCCCCCTGGCCGCGGGTCCCGGGAACTACGCCCTGGGCCAGGGCTACCTCACCCTGCACCAGGACGAGCTGGCCCGCGAGCACCTGGAGCGCGCCTGGGAGGCCGGCGAGCGCACACCCGAGGTGGCCGCCGCTCTCGGCCGCGTCTTCGGCTCTTTTCTGGAGAAGAACCTGGTCAATCCCGGGCCTGCCAGCGACCCGGAGCAGGTGAGGCGCCGGTTCCGCGATCCCGCCCTGTCCTACCTCAAGGAAGCCGCCCGCGACCCGGAGCACGCCTCGCCCTACCTCCTCGGGCTGATCGCCTACTACGAGGGGCGCTACGGCGAGGCCATCGCCCGGGCGCGGCAGGCGTACCAGGAGACCCCCTGGCTCTACGAGGCCGCCCAGATCGAGGCGCGGGTCTACACGCGCCAGGCCGACGACGCGGCCGAGGCGGACCGGCGCGAGGATGCCCTCCGGCTCTATGACCACGCGGGCGAGGTCTACCGCGGCCTCCTCGCCACCGTGCCGAGCGACGGCGCGCTCTACGCGGCGGAGTGCCAGCGGCGGACCCGGAGGATCCGGGTCGTGCTCAAGGACGCGGATCTCTCGGACGAGCCGGTCCGCGAGTCGCTCCGGCCCTGCGATCTCGCCCTGGACGTCGACCCCGAGCTGAGCGAGGTGCACACGTTCCGGGCCGGCGTCCGCTGGGCGCAGGGAGAGCGGAAGCTGCGCTACGGCGGCGACCCCCAGACGGACCTCGCGGCCTCCATCGCCGAGGCACGCCGGGCCATCGGCATCAACCCGCGCGACGCCAGCGCCTACAACTACCTGGCGATCGCCCACCGCCTGCTCGCCTCCTGGCAGCTCAGCCGGGGCCAGGACCCGGCCGGCAAGCTCCGCCAGGCGCTCCAGGCCGCCGAGATGGCGGTCCGGCTCGATCCCGAGCTGGCGACGCATCACAACAGCCTCGCCCTCGCCGGCATGGCCGTCGCCGAAGACCAGAAGCGGCGCGGCGTCGACCCACGGCCCATGCTGCAGAGGGCCGTGGCCAGCTACGGGCGCGCCCTGGAGATCAACCCGGCCTACCTGCCATCCCGGACCAACCTGGGCGCGGCATGGAATCACATCGCGGAAGCCGAGATGGCGCGGGGCCAGGACCCCTCGAAGTCGCTGGAGAAGGCCATCGCCGAGTTCCAGCGCGCCGCGGAGCTGAACCCGGACGGCGACGCCGCCCACAACAATCTCGGCAACAGCTATCTCACTCTTGGCGAGTACCTCCTGGCCCGGGGCTCCGACCCGCGCCAGAGCCTGGAGCGGGCGGCCGCCAGCTACCGCCGGGCCCTCGCCGCCAACCCGCGCTATGCCTACGGTCCCTACAACCTGGCCTACACCTACCGGCTTCTCGGCCAGGCCCTCCTGGAGCGCGGCGACGACCCGGCCCCGGCTCTCGAATCGGCCCGGTCGTACGCGGCCGACTCGCTCCGCCTCAACCCGGACGACGCCGACACCTTTCTGGAACAGGGCCGGATCGAGCTGATCGCCGCCCGCCACGCCATGCGCAGGCGCCGGGATCCCGAACCCGCCCTCCGGGCGGCGGGCGCCGCCCTGGAGCGGGCCGAGACGTTGAACCGGAGCGCTCCGGCCATCTATCTGACTCAGGCGCTGGTGGAGCACTGCCGCGCCGAGCACGAGATGGGGAAGGGAAATCAACCGGGAGAGAGCATCCGGCGCGGGCTCGTGCACGCCGGAAAGGCGCTCGCCATCAACCCTGAGGACGCACCCGGCTTCGCGGCCCGCGGCGCCCTCCTCCACCTCGCCTCCCGCCTGGAGACCGACCCCGCGCGCCGCCGCGAGCAGGCGGTCCGCGCCGCCGAGTCGCTGCGCAAGGCGATCCGGATCAACCCGCTTCTGCGGCGGGAGTACGGACCTCTGCTGAAGGCGCTGGGCTGAAAGGGTCCAAAAAAGGCGGCGCGCGGGCCGTGGACCGTCCCGCGCGCCAATGGAAAGAGATGAAACTTGAAGATCAGTGCCAGCCGGTCAGGACCCGCACGCGCTCGCGCATCTGCGCCTGAAGGAACTCGCGCAGCGGTTCGAGGTGCAGGTCCTCGCGCTTCCACTCGCCGTGCAGGTCCTCGAGCAGGTGGTGCTCGGCGACCAGCAGCGGGCCGTTCCAGCGCCGGATGACCGGGTGGAGGAACGCGCTCTCGTGCGCGGCCTCGGGGACGGGCTTGCGGACCACCGCGAAGGGGTCGCCCTCGATGGCGCCGAACTCCATGGTGATCGTGTAATAGTGGCTGCTCGCCGAGAGCTCGGTCTCCTGGATGTAGGCCAGGGGCATCTCCTGGTAGTGGCGCGCGGCGCCGCCGTTCTCCGGCATCACCATCAGGTCGTGGAGGAAGCCGTACTGCTGCCACATGGCGGAGGTCTTGTTGATCCGCTCGATCATGGCGGTGAGCAGGCTATCGACCGTGGGCACGACCTCCTGGCTCGGCCATGCATTGCCGTGGTACTTCGCCTCCAGCATCCGGAACAGGGCGCGGGTGTTGTAGCGGAAGCCGTGGATGAAGCCCGAGGTGGTCTTCTTGTAGTCGCGGGACTGGGTGATCGTGCCGGCGAAGTACATGTTCGGCACGTTGGTCGACTGCCACTCGCAGGTCAGCGCCGGATACCGGTCGTTGATCGTCAGCGCGGGCCGGCACTCCTCGGAGAAGAAGGAGTTGTCGAAGCGGAAGCCGGTGCAGAGGATGATCCGGTCGTAGACCAGGTCCTCGACCTCGCCGCTCGCATGCGAGTAGCGCACGGTGACGACCAGCTTGCCGTCCTCGCGGCGCACGACGCGCTCCATGGTGGCGTCGAGGATCGCGTTCTGGCTCTTGAGCTGGTAGGTGTCGAGAAAGTTGTTGTTGACCGCCCGCAGATGGCCGACGAAGTGGGTCTGCCAGGCCAGGCGCACCGGGTTCGGGCTGATCACGTGGATGAGCGCCGTGGTCTCGATCAGGTTGTCGGCCGTCTCGAAGGCCGAGTTGCCCTTGCCCACCACCAGCACGCGCTGGTTGATGAAGTCGTCCGGGTTCACCGAGACGTTCATGTAGTTCTCGGCCAGCTCGATGCCCGGGACGTCCGGGATGTTCGGCCTGGTCACGCCCGCGGCCACGATCATCCGCCGGCAGGTGAAGCTGTTGCCCTTGGAGTCGGTGAGCCGGAAGCCGTCGGGAGCGTGGGTCTTCTCGACGTTGACGATGTCGGTGTTGCAGCGGACGTTCAGGCCGAAGCACTCGGCGTAGTCGCGGAGATACTCGACCATGCTGTCCGCGGCCGGGAAGTACTTCCGGGTGTATTCCTTGAACAGGAGCGAGCCGTCGTCGCTCAGGAGGGAGTTCCAGTCGAAGCGGAGATTGACCTCCGCGTCGTCGTATCCGGTATAGACCTTGTTGCTGGAGATCAGGGTGCGATGACGGGGGAACTTCCTGAAGAACTCTCCGGCGCCTTCACCGCGCTCGAGGATCATGTAGGTGCGGCCCGCGCGGGAGAGATGGTGGCCGAGTTGAAGGCCAGCCGGTCCGGCGCCCAGGATCAGATACTCGAAATCGACGTTGCCATTGGTGTCCATGTTCGTCTCCCTCCATTGGATGGTCCACAAACCGTGAGCGGAGCGACCGTTCACCGCGGGACCGAATTCATTGTGTACAGCGTACGACGTCCTCTTAGTGTGGACACTCGCTTCAGGCGGGACACCCGTTCGGTCTTTTTTTCTAGAACATCCGTTCAGTTTCCCGCAGGACGGCGAGGAGAGAGTTGCAAACCGCCGGGACCTTTTACAATGGACAGGAAAGCGTGAAGAACTGTGACAGCTCGCTCGACCCTGCGATCCTTGCCCGGAGCCTCCGGCTTCCGCCTTCGGCCCTGCGGATCGTCGACCTGTCGGCGCTCGACCCCGGCGCGAAGGAGATCGAGGCCGGCCGTCTGACGATCGCCGGTACA
>JANOCF010001258.1:0-15244 GCA_031412055.1 Holophagales bacterium
CCGTGCCGACCGCGACGGCAAGATCCGTCTCCTTGCGAGCCAGATGGCACAGCCCCAGGATCGCGGCGCTCGACAGGGCCGTGACGGCGGTGTCGTTGTTCACGGTCGCCGAGTTGAAGAGGAACAGCGGACAGAACACGAACGGCGCCGCGGCGCAGGCCGCCTGCTCCGGCGAGGAGGCCAGAAGGCGGGCCGTCTGGAAGACGAAGAGCACGGTGAGCGCGCCCCAGAACAGCCTTGCCAGCCGGAGCAGGCGGATCGCCCCGGCCTCGCTGTCCGCGTCCGGCCGCGGCAGAAAGGCGCGGCTTCCCGCCTGGTGGAAGTCGAGCCCGGGGTTGGCGACGAAGGGGTAGTCCACCGGCCGGCCATGGACCACGCCCAGGAGACCGGCCGAGACGAGATAGTCGAGCGGCGGCTGGAAGCTCTCGTACGCGAGCGGACCCGCGGCGGGATCCGGCGGCGGCAGGGCGCCCTCGCCGAGGACTTGGTCCACGTAGGCGAGTTGGGCGGGCTCGTCCGGCGCCTCCCCGGAAGGGACGGCCCATACGTACGCCGACCCGAGCAGCACGAAAACCAGCAGGATTCGCCAGGGCATCCACGCAAGCTTAGCCCACGGACAGGGGACGGCGTTGCAACGCGTTGGGGAGACGCTCCCCAACGTCGATGCAACGCGAAATCCCGCGTTGCGCGGCGGATCCCCATGTTGCGGGCCGTCCCCGACGGTTGCGCGTCCGCCCCGCGGTCTGGTACCTTGCCCGGCGGCATGCAGAACTCCGACGCCTCTTTTGACGCGCAGCTCGTGGAGCTCCGCCGCCGCATCGAGGAGCTCGAAGGCTACCCGGCGGGGGGCGGTCACGAGAAGGAGCTGGAGCGCCTTCGCGGCACGCTGCGGAAATCCACCGCCGACGTCTTCGGCAACCTCTCGCGCTGGCAGAAGACCCTGGTGGCCCGCCACCAGGACCGGCCCTACACCCTCGACTACATCGGCTACCTGATGGAGGACTGGGTCGAGGTCCACGGCGACCGCGCCTTCTCCGACGACCCGGCCATCGTGTCGGGCATGGCCACCTTCCGCGGGCGCAGCGTGGCCGTCATCGGCCACCAGAAGGGGCGCGACACCAAGGAGCGGATCTACCGCAACTTCGGCCAGCCGCGGCCCGAGGGCTACCGCAAGGCCCTGCGGGTCATGAAGATAGCCGAGAGATTTTCTCTCCCCGTCCTGACCTTCATCGACACCGCCGGCGCCTACCCGGGTCTTGAAGCGGAGGAGCGCGGCCAGGCCGAGGCCATCGCCCGCAACCTCCTGGAGATGTCCGTGCTCCGGGTGCCGATCGTGGTCACCATCACCGGCGAAGGCGGCAGCGGCGGCGCCCTGGCCCTGGGCATCGGCGACCGGGTCTTCATCCTGGAGTACGCCACCTACTCCGTGATCTCGCCGGAAGGCTGCGCGGCCATCCTCTGGAAAGACCAGGAGAAAAAGGCCGAGGCCGCCGAAGCCATGAAGCTCACCGCTCCCGACCTCCTGGACCTGGGCGTGGTGGACAGCATCATCCCCGAGCCGCCGGGCGGCGCCCACACCGCTCCCGAGGTGACCTGCCGCCGCGTCGGCGACACGATCGAAGGGGCTCTCAACGACCTGCAGCGCCTGAGCCCCAGCGATCTGGTCGCCCGCCGCTACGCCAAGTTCCGGACCCTCGGGGTCTACGACGAGCCCTGACATCTCCCTGCTTCCGATGGAGTGGGTCGCCGCGCAGGTGCCTGCCGCCGCCGCCGATCTGGAGCGGGCGGGTTTCTCACCCTGGCTTGCCGTGTCGCTGGCACGGCGGGGGGTCGAAGATCCGGCCGCGGCCGAGCGCTTCCTGAATCCCTCTCTGGACCAGCTCCACGACCCGTTCCTCCTGGCCGGCATGGAGGACTCCGTGGCGCGCCTGCTGGCCGCCCGCGACAACAAGGAGCGGGTCGCGATCGTCGGCGACTACGACGTGGACGGCGTCACCTCCACGGCCCTGCTCCTGGCGGTGCTCGGCGCCTGCGGCATCGACGCCGTGGCCGTCCTGCCGCACCGGCTGCGCGAAGGCTACGGCTTCCAGCCGGTGCACGTGGACCGGGCGGTGGAGAAGGGCTGCCGGCTCATCCTCACCGCCGACTGCGGCAGCTCGTCGCTCACGGCCGTCGAGCACGCCCGCGCGGCCGGGCTCGGCGTGATCATCACGGACCATCATCTGCCCGGCTGCGAGCTGCCGGAGGGTACGCTGCACATCAACCCGCGCCAGGGTTGCTGCACCTACCCCTTCCGGGACCTGGCGGCCGTGGGCCTGGCCTTCAAGCTCTGCCAGGCGCTGGCCGGCCGCTGCGGCCGCGAGGTGGCCCCGGACCGGCTGCTGCGCATCGCCTGCCTGGGCACCATCGCCGACCTGGTGCCGCTCCACGGAGAGAACCGGGTGATCGCGGCCCTGGGGCTGCGCGCCCTGTCCGAGCCGCGCTCCGAAGGGCTCAAGGCGCTGATCCGCCAGTCCGGCATCAAGCCGCCGTTCACGGCCGCGGACGTGGGCTATCGCCTCGGCCCGCGGATCAACGCGGCGGGCCGGCTGGAGGACGCGGCAAAGGCGCTGGAGCTGCTGATGAGCCGCGACCCGCGCCGCGCCATGGAGCTGGCGGCGGAGCTCGACGGCCTCAACCGCGACCGGCAGATGGAGGAGGCGCGGACGGTCGAGCAGGCCCGCCAACGATTCATCGGGCCGGGGAGCGCCGCCGGCGAACATCTGCCGCCGATCCTGGTGGCCTGGAGCGCGGAGTGGCACAAGGGGGTCGTGGGGATCGCGGCCGGCAAGCTCGCCAAGGAGCTTCACCGTCCCACCCTCCTGCTGTCGGTCGACGGGGAGCTGGCCACCGGCTCGGGCCGCAGCGTGCCCGGCCTGGAGCTGCACGGCTTCCTGTCCTCCTGGAAAGAGGAGATGGAGCGCTTCGGAGGCCACGCCCAGGCCGTGGGCATGACCGTGCGCGTCGACCGGCTGGACGGCCTGCGCCTGGCGTGGGAAGAGGCCGGCCGCGGCTGGCCGCCGTCGCTGCTCGCCGGCCGGCACGAGTACGAGCTGCATCTCCCGCCGCGCCAGCTCACGATCCGCCTGCTGGCCGACCTGGCCAGGATGGAGCCGTTCGGCCAGGGCAACCCGCGGCCGATGCTGCGCACGGGTCCGCTGCGCCTGGACGGCGCGCCCCGGGCCTTCGGCGGCGGCCACCTGTCGGCCCGGACGCGCGGCGAGGACGGCTCGACGGTCGAGGTCGTGGGCTGGGGCTGGCAGGGGCGCGCCGACACCCTCGACGGCGCCTTCGAGGTCCTCGGCTACCTGGAGGGCGACTCGTACCGGGGCGGCACCGTGCTCCGCCTCGTGGACGCGCGGCCCGTCTAAATCGCCCTGATTGCGGATTCTGTTGTCCTTCTAACCATAGAATGGTCCGGACCATGGCGCGCCGCCCCAACATTGCCCGACTGCGCAAGCTGCTCCTGCTGGCCATGATCCTCGTCGTGGTCGCCGTGGGCGGGCTTTTCATGTTCGGACAGATGGGGCAGAAGGACATGCGCCGCCAGGTGGAGGAGGGCGAGGCGAGCGAGGCCGGCGAGGGCACGGCCCTGATCGGCGAGGACTTCGACTACACCTTCACCGAGCGCGAGAAGCCCCTCTTCCGGATCCGCGGGGCGAGCATCCGCGCCAACCAGGCCGGCACGGTCTTCCTGGACGACGTCGGCGTCACCCTCTACGACGAGCAGGGGCGCGCCTACCACGTGGAGAGCCGGGAGGCGAGCTTCAGCCGCGAGAGCAACGAGGGGAAGCTCCAGGGCAACGTGATCCTCAAGGGACCCCAGGGTCTCCAACTGCGCACCTCCCAGCTCCACATCAACGAAAAGGGGCGGGTCCTGGTGAGCCCCAAGCCCGTGGTGATGCGCTACGCCGACCTGTACGTGGCGCGGGCGCAGAATCTCCGGGTAAACCTCAACGACGAGATGTTCATCCTCGCGGGCGACACGCGGGTGGACAGCCTTCCCGGGGCGGAGATCCCGATCGCCCTCAGCGCCGACCGCACCATCTACGAGCGCAAGACGCGGCTGCTGCGCGTCGAGGGCAACGCGATGCTGCGCCGCGGCCAGGAGCAGGTCAAAGCGCAGAAGCTGAGCGCCCATCTCACCGACGACGAGAAGGGTCTCGCCTTTGTCCGCGCCATGTTCAACGTGTCCGGCCGGATCGCCGGCGACAGCCCGCAGGCCACCGTGGTGCGCTTCGCCGGCCGCGACCTGGCCGTGCAGATGCAGCCGGGCGCGGAGAACCAGCCGCGCAAGGTGGTGCTGGAGGGCGGCGAGAAGAACCGCGCCATGATCGAGACCGTGGGCGCCGGCCTGACCCGCACCCTGACCGGCCTGCAGATCGAGGGCATGATGGCCAACGGCGTGATGACCCAGGCCGAGGCCTTCGGCGGCGTCGACCTCAAGGAGACCACGCGCGCGACTGGGGACAAGGAGACGCGGCGGGCGACCGGCATGCGCGCCCAGGCCGGCTTCCGCCCCGACGGCCAGCTCGCCACGATCGAGCTGATCAACAAGGTCACCTTCCGCGACGCGGAGACCCGGGCCACGGGCAAGCGGGCGGCGCTCGACCTCGACTCCGGCCGCGGCGAGTTCTTCGGCGATCCGATGGTGGAGGCGGTGAGCAAGCGCGGCCGGATGACCGCGCCCCGCGTGGTCTACAACGTCGAGCACCAGATCCTGAACGCGGTGGGCGGCGTGCGCGCCGTCATGGAGCAGGTCGCGGACTCGGACCTCGCCGGCACGCCGCTGGGGCAGGGCGAAGGGCCGGTGCACGTCGAATCGCGGGAGGCGTTCTGGCGGCAGGAGCCGTCGTCGTTCCTGTTCCGCGGCGACGTGCGCGCCTGGCGCGGGGAGAACCTGATGCTCACCGCCGAGCTGAAGGGCGACAAGACCGCGAACGAGCTCACCGCGGCCGGCGGCGTCAAGACCCTGTGGATCCCCACGGCGAAGGACACGGCAAAGGCTCAAGGCAAGACTACGGCGAAGACTACGGCGAAGACAGCCGCGGGCGATCCCAAGGTGAAGCGCGCCCCGGTGGAGGTCGTCGCCCAGGAGATGAGCTACCGCGAGGGCGCCGGGATTCTCTCCTACCGCGGCGGCGTGCGCGTGGTGCAGGAGGGCAAGACCCTGACCTGCGACAAGCTGGACGTCGACATCGCCGAGGACAACAAGGCGGAGAAGATGACCTGCACCGGCGACACCAAGCTGAACGATCCCCAGGGCGGACGCCTCATCACCGGGCAGAAGGCGGTGTACGATCTCACCGCCCGCCGCATGGACATCACGGGCGACAAGGTCACGATGCGGGACCGCGAAGGGAACCAGGTGCAGGGCCGCCGCGTCATCTATTTCGTCGACGACGGCAAGGTGGAAGTGAAGAGCAAGGACGAGAGTCCGGCCGCCCCAGCGGGCGCGTCGGGCGCGGGCAGCGGGGAATGACCAAGCCGACGCAGAAGCTATCCACCTCCAGGTTGCGCAAGGTCTACCGCGGGCGTGCGGTCGTGCGGGACGTCTCGATCGAGGTCGGCCCCGGCGAGATCGTCGGCCTCCTGGGTCCCAACGGCGCGGGCAAGACCACGACCTTCTACATGGTCGTGGGGCTCACGCCGCCCGACTCGGGCAACGTGTTCCTGGGCAGCGAGGACATCACCGAGCTGCCCATGTACCTGCGCGCCCAGCGCGGCATCAGCTACCTGCCGCAGGAGCCGTCCGTGTTCCGGCGCATGAGCGTGGAGAACAACCTGCGGTCCATCTTCGAGACCCTGGACCTGTCCCACGCCGAGCAGGAGCGCCGCATCGACCAGCTCATCGCCGACTTCGGGCTGGCCAAGGTGCGCAAGAACAAGGGCTTCTCCCTGTCGGGCGGCGAGCGGCGGCGGGTCGAGATCGCGCGCGCCCTGGTCATCAACCCGTGGTATATCCTGCTCGACGAGCCGTTCGCGGGTATCGACCCCATCGCGGTGCTGGACATCCAAGGTATCATCCGGCACCTGAAGTCCATGGGGATCGGCATCCTCATCACCGACCATAACGTTCGGGAAACATTGAAAATAACCGACCGGGCCTATATCATCAACAATGGAGAGATCCTCCGCTCCGGAAGCCCGACCGAATTGTCGGAAGACCCGCAGGTACGCAAGATCTACCTCGGCGAAGAGTTCACCCTGTAGGGAGACTGGGATCAAGGTCGTCTGAATGGCGTTAGAGCAGAAACTTTCCCTGAAGCTGTCCCAAAAGCTGGTGATGACCCCATCACTCCAGCAGGCGATCAAGCTTCTGCAAATGACTCGGATGGAGCTCGATACGCTCCTCACCCAGGAACTGGTGGAAAACCCGGTCCTGGAGGAGTCCTCCGATATCGTCGACGCGGACGAGCCGCCCACCGCGGAGGAGCAGCTGGAATCCGCGGCAGCCCAGGAGACCCCGGAGCAGCCCGTCGACCAGGGAGAGTCGATGGAGAACATCGACCTCGACGCCTACTTCGGGGACTACTGGGAAGGCGCCGGCCAGCCCTCCATGATGGAGGAGCGGGAAGAGCCGCCCATCGAGAACAGCCTCACCCGCGAGCCGGACCTCTACGACCATCTCCTCTGGCAGCTCCACATGGCCGACGTCGAGCCCCGCCAGCGCGCCATCGCCGAGCTGATCATCGGCAACCTGAACCCGGACGGCTTCCTGGGCGCCACGACCGAAGAGATCCGGGAGATGGGCGAGCAGGAGAACTTCGGCGACAACTTCGGCGACAACGGGGACAACGGCCACTGCCGCCACTTCACCCTGCAAGAGGTGGAGGCGGCGCTCGCCCTGATCCGCAGCTTCGATCCGCCGGGCATCGCCTGCCGCGACCTGCAGGAGAGCCTCCTGCTGCAGATGGACATCCGGGAGATTCCCGCGGACGCCCTGCCGCGGCGCATGATCGCCGAAGCCTGGGACCTCTTCCTGCGGCGCCAGTTCCCGGCCGTGGCCAAGAAGATCGGGGTGGAGCTCGCCGAGCTCGAAGAGGCGCTCGAGCTGATCCGCACCCTGGAGACCCAGCCCGGCCGCAAGTTCAGCACCGACCGTCCCCACTACATCGAGCCCGACGTCTTCGTGCGCAAGGTCGGCGAAGAGTACGTGATCCAGCTCAACGACGACGGCCTGCCGCGTCTGCGGGTGAGCCGGGCCTACCGCCGCATGCTCCAGACCATGCGCAGCGAAGGGCGGCAGTCGGAGGCGCAGCAGTTCATCAAGGACAAAATACGCTCCGCGGTCTGGCTCATCAAGAGCCTCGACCAGCGCCAGCGCACCATCTACAAGGTGGCGGCGTCCATCATCCGGCAGCAGCGCGAGTTCCTCGACAAGGGGATCGAGCACCTGCGCCCGATGGTGCTGCGCGACGTAGCCGAAGACATCGGCATGCACGAGTCCACGGTCAGCCGCGTGGTGTCGAACAAGTACATGCACACCCACCGCGGCCTGTTCCCGATGAAGTTCTTCTTCCACAGCGGCATCGATCGTGAGTATGGAGACAACATCTCCTCCCTCACGGTCAAGCGGAAAATCGAACAGCTCATCCAGGCCGAGGACCCGAAGCGGCCGCTGTCCGACAGCGAGCTCATGCGGATCCTGAACCGCGAAGGCATCCAGATCGCGCGCCGGACCGTGGCCAAGTACCGCGACGAGCTGAACATCCCTTCCTCCACAGACCGCAAGCAGATCTTCTAGGGCGCGCCGGTGCTGCTGGGGTCGCTGACTCGTCCGGAGCTGATCTTCTCCGGGGTGAGAGCCTCCGACCTTTCGCAGCTCTTGCGCTCTCTCTCCGATCGGATCGCCGGTCTCGGTCTGGTCCGCGACGGCGGCGAGCTCTTCCAGAAGCTCTGGGAGCGCGAGCAGCTCGGCTCGACCGGCATCGGCTCGGGCATCGCCATCCCGCACTGCAAGGTCGCGGGGCTGAGCGATGAGATCGTGGCCGTCGGGCTGGTCCCGGAAGGGATCGACTTCGGGGCCGCGGACGGCGAACCGGTGCGCCTGGTCTTTCTGGTGATCTCCCCGAGCGGCGCTCCCGCCCAGCATCTCCAGGTGCTCGCAGCCATCTCACGCTGGGTCAAGGCCGGCCGGCATGCCGAGCGGATCCTGGAGCTGCGCGATCCGCAGGCGGTCTACCAGTTCCTCCAGGAGGAGAGCCCGTGACGACCATGGAGACCGGCCAGGTCAAGGTTTCCGAGCTGCTGAGCGAGGAGCTCGCCTACCTTCACCTCAACGTCCTCTCCGGCGAGTCTCACCTCGACAACCCGATCACCCATCCACGGGTGCAGAAGCCCGGCCTCGCCTTTGCCGGCTACTACGCCTACATCAAGCCGGGCCGCGTGCAGATCATCGGCGAGAGCGAGACCGAGTACCTCCTGACTCTCGACGAAGAGGAGCGGCAGCTCCGGCTCGACACCATCGCCAGCCTGCCCGTTCCGGTCTTCGTCATCACCAAGGGGATCGCGCCGCTGCCCGGATTTCTCGCGAGCTGCCAGGAGCGGGAGGTGCCGGTGCTCTCGTCGACCTCGCTCTCCTCGACGGTCATCAAGGGCGTCAGCTACTTTCTCGAAGACCACCTCGTGCCATCGACGACGATCCATGGCGTGCTGCTGGAGATCTACGGCCTGGGGGTGCTGCTCCTGGGAGCGAGCGGAGTGGGGAAGAGCGAGTCCGCGCTGGACCTGATCACCCGCGGGCACAGCCTGGTGGCCGACGACAAGGTGACCGTCAAGCGCTATCCCAACAGCGAGCTGATCGGCTACAGCGAAGGTCCTCTCCGGCACCACATGGAGTTGAGGGGGATCGGGATCATCAACGTCCAGGACCTGTTCGGCCTGGCGTCGGTGCGCGAGCGCACGGCGATCGACCTGGTGATCGAGCTGGAGCACTGGCAGAACGGCCATGCCTACGACCGCCTCGGCCTGGACGAGACCCTGTTCAACATCCTGGACACGCCGTGCCCCTACATCCGCATGCCCGTGGCGCTCGGGCGCAACGTGAGCATCCTGGTGGAGATCGCTGCCCGGAACCACGTCCTCAAGCTCCAGGGGCATCACTCCGCCCGGGAGTTCGCGCGCAAACTCGAGGCTCAGCTTGAGCGAAACCGCAAAACCCCCAGCCGCTAAGCCCAGGCTGGTCCTGATCACCGGGCTCTCCGGCTCAGGCAAGAGCGTGGTCGCCAAGTGCTTCGAGGACCTCGGCTACTACACCGTCGACAACCTGCCCCTGCCGCTGCTGCGGATGTTCCTGGAGAACCCCCTGGAGCTGGCCCGCGGCCACGAACGGATCGCGGTGGTCACGGACGTGCGCGCGCCCGGCTTCGCCGACGAGTTTCCCCGCCTGTTCAACGAGATCGACCGCAGCCGCGTGGATACCACGCTGCTGTTCCTGGAGACCTCGGACGAGGTGCTGGTGCGGCGCTTCTCGGAGACGCGGCGGCCGCACCCTCTGGCTCCGGACAAGGCCGTGATCGAAGGCATCCTGAAGGAGCGCGAGCTGCTGGCCGAGCTCCGCGCCCGCGCCGGCATGGTGTTCGACACCAGCCACTGGTCGATCCACGAGATCCGCAACCAGGTCTACCGGGAGTTCGCCAGCAGTCCGGACGAAGAGCCCGGAATGGTCGTCTCCCTGGTAAGCTTCGGATTCAAACACGGCATCCCCTATGGAACGGACCTGCTCTTCGACGTGCGGTTTCTCTCGAATCCCCATTTCGTGCCGGGGCTGAGAGAGCAGACCGGGCAGGACGAGGCCGTGCAGGAGTACCTGCTCCGGCAGCCCGACTTCGAGGATGTGATCGGCCGGCTGGCGGACCTGCTGCTGTACCTGCTTCCGAGGTACCGCCGGGAGAACCGGAGCTACGTGTCGGTGGCGGTGGGCTGCACGGGAGGCCGGCACCGTTCGGTGGCGGTCGGGGAGCGGCTCCGCTTGAAGCTGGAAGAGGGCGGCTGGCCCGCGCGCCTGATCCACCGCGATATTGGCAAGTAGAATAGCCCGGGGCGAATGAACCGCCCTCCGGATACGTTGTACTTTTTTGGATACCTTTGGAGGCGCCCGAGATTTACCGGGCGCAAAAAGAGAGATGATCGGCAAACTGATACTGACTCACGGTGGCCTCGCACGCGAGCTCCTGTCCGCGGCCCAGGTCATTTCAGGCCGCCTCAACAGCTTCGAGGCGATCTCGCTCGATTGGAACGACGGCGTGGATGAGGCCAAGGCGCAGGTCGGGGCCGCGATCCAGAGGCTGGATCAGGGTCAAGGGGTGCTCATCCTCACCGACATGTACGGCGGCACCCCGTGCAACGTGGCCAGCGGTTTCTTCCAGCCGGGCAAGGTGGAGATCCTGACCGGCGTGAACCTCCCCATGGTGCTGCGCCTCGCTTGCCAGGCCATCGAGGACGGCAATCTCCCGGAGGTTGCGCGGTGGCTGCAGGTCAAGGGCCAGCGGAGCCTCTGCCTGGTGGGTGATATGGTTGCGCCACCCTCCTGCTCGGATATCCCCGTGGCACCTCCGGTAGCACCTCCGGTGGCACCTCCGGTAACACCTCCGGTAACAATGCCTGCGGAGAAGAAGAAGGAATGATCGAGAAGGAGACCGAGATCGTGAACCGGCTGGGCCTGCACGCGCGGGCGGCAGCGAAGCTCGTCCATATGGCCGGGAACTTCCAGAGCAAGGTGACGGTGGAGAAGGATGGCGATGAGGTGGATGCCAAGAGCATCCTCGGCGTCCTCCTGCTGGCCGCGTCGCAGGGCACCAGGGTCACGATCCGCTGCAACGGTCAGGACGAGGAGCAGGCGATGCAGGCGGTGACCGGCCTGATCGCGAACCGATTCGACGAGGAGAGCTGAGCCATGGGTGAGATGCAGGTACTGCGCGGCATGGGCGTGTCCGGAGGGATCGCCATCGGCAGCGCTGTCTGTATCGAGACCCGGGGCCCCGACGTCTTCCGGATTCCGATCCTGGAGGATCACGTCGAGCAGGAGGTCGCCCGTCTCTACGAAGGCGCCGAGCACGCGCGCGCCGAGCTGAAGCGGACCCGGGCCAAGGCCAGCGAAGACCTGGGCGACGATCTGGCCGGCATCTTCGACGCCCACGTCCTCCTCCTCTCGGACCGCGCCTTCCTGGGCAGGGCCGAGGAGCGCATCCGCAGCAGCCGGGTCAACGCCGAGTGGGCGGTCAAGAAGATCGCGGAGGAGCTCGACGAGCGTTTCTCCCACATCGACGACAACTACCTGCGCGAGCGGAGCGAGGACCTCTCGGACGTGAGCCGCCACCTGCTGCGCAGCCTCCAGGGGATCGCGCACCACGACCTTTCGGAGCTGCCTCCCGATGTCGTGATCGTGGCGGACGACCTCACCCCGTCCGACGCCATCCGGCTGGGCCGAGCCCGCGTCATCGGCTTCGCCATCGAGAGCGGAGGGCGCACCTCGCACACGACCATCATCGCGCGCTCTCTCAACATCCCCGCGGTCGCCGGGCTGACCGGCGTCATCGGCTGTGTCTCCGACAACGCCACGATCATCGTCGACGGGGAAAACGGGACCATCATCCTGCATCCGACGGAGGCCGTGCTGGAGGATTACCGCTCCCGCCTGACCGATCTGCAGCAGCGGGACCGGGACTACCTGGCGACGCGCGAGCTTGGGGCGGTCACCACGGACGGGGTCGAGATCAAGCTGATGGCCAACATCGACCTGCCGGAAGAGGTGGCGGAGGTGGCCCCGTTTGGAGCCGCCGGCATCGGTCTCTACCGGAGCGAGTTCCTCTACATCGAGAGAAGCCCGAACCTGCCGACCGAAGAGGAGCATCTGGAGACCTACCGCAAGATGATCGAGGCGGCCGCTCCCCATCCTGCCATCATCCGCACCTACGACCTGGGTGGCCGGAAGCTGGCGAGAGAGATGATGGACTCGGAAGAGGAGAACCCGGTCCTCGGCATGCGTGGGATCCGGCTGACCCTGGCGCGCCGGGAGATCTTCCGCGACCAGATACGTGCCCTGTACAGGGCGGGCGTCTACGGCGACCTCTGGGTGATGCTGCCGATGGTGAGCACGCTCGACGAGGTGCGGAGCTACCGGGCTTTCGCGGACGAGGTCATGGAGGAGCTGGAGCGGGAAGGTCTGCCCTTCCGCCGCGACATTCGCCTGGGGGTCATGATCGAGGTGCCGGGAGCGGCGCTCATGGCCGATGTCTTTGCGCGCGAGGTGGATTTCCTCTCCATCGGCACCAACGACCTCATCCAGTATTCACTGGCCGTGGACCGCAACAACGAGCACGTGGCCAACCTGTATCAGCCCCTTCATCCGGGAATTCTGCGCATGCTACGCTTCGTCATCGACAGCGCGCGTGCCGCGGGTATCGAGGTCTCCCTGTGTGGCGAGATGGCGGCGGATCCACGCCATGCTCTCCTGCTGATCGGGATGGGGCTGCGCCGGCTCTCCGTGAGCCCGCGCCGCATCCCGGAGATCAAGACCTGGATCCGCGACGCGTCCGCCGCCGAGCTCGCGGAAGCCGCCCAGCAGTGCCTCGCGTTCTCCACCGCGGGGGAGGTCCAGCGCCACATGGATAGCTTCTTCGAGTGCGCGGTTGCGTTGCGCAACCCGGTTCAGCGTTAACTAGCGAGGTAGATGGAATGCGTTTTCCGATTCGACGAGTCGAGAAGCCGTGGGGGTATGAGCTGATCTTCGCCCACACCGACCGCTACGTGGGCAAGATCCTGCACGTCAACTCCGGCCAGGCCCTGTCGCTCCAGTACCATGAGGTCAAGGACGAGACCCTGTACATGAGCGACGGCGAGGTGGAGCTGCTGGTGGAGGAGGATGGCAACCTGGTCACGACAGTCCTCCGTGGCGGCGACTCCTACCGGATCAAACCCTTCACCAAGCACCGGATGATTGCCGGAGAGAATGGGTGCGACATCATCGAGGTGTCGACACCGGAGCTCGACGATGTGGTACGCCTCGAAGATCGCTACGGCCGGGCCTGATCGGCTCGTCCACCCTCTTTCCTTTCCCTCCTCCAGAATCCGAGCGCGGGCGGCGGCGGGGCTCCTACTAGGAGCCCTGGTCGCGGGCTGCGCGACTGCTTCGCCGCCCAAGACGGCCCCGGAGCCTGCGAAGCCGGCAAAGGCTGCCGAGCCGGAAGCGACTCCCATCGCAGCACCCACGCCAACTCCAGCACCCACGCCAACTCCAGCACCGACGCCGGCTCCGAAGAAACCCTATGAAGGGCGGGAGCACATCATAGAGGTCCTGGACTCGGGGAACGAGGAGGCGACCTCGCCTCGCACCCTCGTGGAGGCGGCCCGGGCCGAGCGGGAGAGACGCGCGCATGCCGGGCCTCCCATCGCGGTGATCAACGACAAGAACCTGAAGAAGCAGGCTACCGGCCAGCTCACCTACGCCACCCCGAAGAAAGTGGAGAAGGGCAGCGAGCCGGCCGCTCCGGAGGAGCCGCTTCGGGACGAGCAGTACTGGCGGAGCCGCGCCCTCGAAATTCGCATCCGGTGGCGCCACGCGGCGGACGACGTCAACGAGCTGGAGAAGACCGCGTCGGGCTGGCGCCGCCGCTTTTACGCCGAGCGGGACACCTACGTCCGGGACGGGCAGATCAAGCCGGAGTGGGACCGGGTTCTCGACCGCCTCGAAGAGGCCCGCAGCGAGGTTGTGGCATCCACCCAGGAGCTCGAAGAGTTCATGCAAGAGGGCCGCAAGGCAGGAGCTCTTCCGGGCTGGCTGCGCGAGGGTGTCGACCAGGAGCCCAAGGAACAGCCGAAGCCCTCCAACCAGCACGAAGTGATCGAGCCGCCCACGGCAGACGGGAACGGATGATGAGTACGAAAAAGCCGCGCGTCTTCATCGAGACCTGGGGCTGCCAGATGAACGAGCTGGACAGCCAGCGGATGCTCGGACAGATGATGCAGCAGGGGATCCTGCCCACCAAGCAGCCGGACGACGCGGACATCATCCTTCTCAACTCCTGCAGCGTGCGGGACAAGGCGGAGCAGAAGGTCTACTCCCGCCTCGGGGAGTACCGCCTCTTCAAGAAGAACCGGAAAGACCTCCTGATCGGCCTCTGCGGCTGCGTGGCCCAGCAGGAAGGAGAACGTGCGCTGGCCCGCGTGCCGGATCTGGATTTCGTCCTCGGCCCGGGCCGCGTCGGGGAGCTCAACGAGGTCATTGCCAGGCGGCGCGCCGGCCAGCGCATGGTGGCGACAGGCTTTCCAGAGAACCGGCACTACGACATCGACGCGGTCTCGCGCTCCGGCGAGTACAAAGGGATGGTGACCATCATCGAGGGGTGCAACAAGAACTGCACCTTCTGCATCGTCCCGCAGACCCGCGGCCCCGAGCGCAGCCGGCCCCTGGCCGACATCCTCAGGGAAGTCGAGCACCTCCTGGAGTATGGCTTCCTGGAGATCGAGCTCCTCGGCCAGACCGTGAACCACTGGCGCGAGCCCGGAGGCGATCTCGACTTCGCCGACCTGCTGAACGCCGTCGCCTCCCTTCCGGGGCTGCGCCGTCTCCGGTTCGTCACCTCCTACCCGCGGGACTTCACACCGCGGATGGTGGAGCAGGTGGGCCGTCACGAGAACATCTGCTCCTACCTGCACCTGCCGGTTCAGTCGGGCTCCGACACGATGCTGCGCCGGATGGGGCGCGGCTACACCCGGGCCGAGTACCTCGACCTAGTCGGCCAGCTCCGTCACGCGAAGCGGGACCTGGCACTTTCGACCGATCTCATCGTCGGATTCCCGGGCGAGACCGACGAGGATTTCGAAGAGACCCTCGACCTGCTCCGGCAGGTCCGGTTCTCGGCCCTCTACGCCTTCAAGTACTCCCCGCGTCCGGGCACCGCGGCACCGCGCCTGGGTGGCCCGGTGGAGGCTGAAGTGGCAGGGGAGCGCCTGCAGAGACTCTTCCAGGTCCAGGAGACGATCCAGGGAGAGATCAACGAAGGCTTGGTGGGGGAGGAGTTCGAGGTCATCGTGACCGGCTGGGGCAAGAGGCCAGGCATGCAGGTTGGCCGAACCTCCTGCCATCGGGTCGTGCACTTCGAGACCGGCCCGGAGCCCGTAGAGCTGGGCCATCTGACCCGGGTGCGTGTCGGCTCCGCCTACGCGCACAGCCTCACCGGCGAGCGGGTCATCCGGAGCGGTT
>JANOCF010001259.1:0-6007 GCA_031412055.1 Holophagales bacterium
CTCGGACCCGGACGACCTCCTGGCGCTCGGGAACCGCCTCTACTTCAATGCCTGCGACGGCATCGAGCGCACCGTCTGGCACAGTACGGGAGAGCGGGAGAGCACGGTTTCCCTGGGTCCCGACACCGGAGGGAGCTGCGAGTTCTACGAAAAGCCGGAAGAGCTCGTAGCCGCCGGCGGCCAGGTCTTCCTCCGCAAGGAGGACACGACTCTGTGGCGGACCGACGGCACCGCTCCAGGCACGAGCCAACTGGCCTCCTCGGTCCTCCCCGGCTTGACGGAGTACCAGGGGCGTCTCTACTTCGCGGTGCAGCAAGGGCAGAGCTACGAGATCTGGAAGACCGACGGCACGCAGGCCGGAACCGTGAAAGCCCTGGATGTCCCTGCCGGAGCAGGATACCCGCAGTTCCTGACTGGCCTAGGCCCCGATCTCTACTTCGCCACGCGGGAATCGGATACCCGGAAGACAGGGATCTGGCGCAGCGACGGCACGGTCGCCGGGACCAGGCGGGTCGCCCTCCTGGAGTTGGAATACTCCAGGACGCCTGAGCTGACGCGGGTCGGCCCCTGGGTTTACTTCGTCGACACCTCCCGCACCGCGGTCTGGCGCACGGACGGCACCGAGGCAGGAACCGTCGCGCTGCGGCTCTCCACGGGCGAATACAGGGGCGTGGCCGATCTGACGCCGTACCAGGGAACCCTTTACTTCCTCGCCACACAGCTTCGCGACCGAGGCCTGTGGCGGACCGATGGCACGGTCGCGGGAACCGGTGCGGTCCGGCTCTTCCCCGATGAAGGGGTGCGCGGTCTCCCCTCATTCCTGTCTTCCGCGGCGGGCCGCCTCTACTTCGACGCCGTCGACGACATCCACGGGGCCGAGCTGTGGGCGAGCGACGGGACACCTGCCGGGACCGCCCTGGTACGGGACATCTTCCCGGGACCGGAGTCCTCGTTTCCGAGGCAGATGGAGGCCGTTGGAGAGACGCTCTTCTTCAGCGCGACAGACGGCATCCATGGATTCGAGCTGTGGCAAAGCGACGGGACCGGAGGCGGGACGAAACTGGTCCAGGACATAGCTCCCCTGGCCCTCTCCTCCTACCCCGCCCAACTGACCGCCGCCGGCAGTAAGCTCTACTTCACGGCCGACGACGGCGTCTCCGGCCGCGAGCTCTGGGTCCTCCCTCTGGACGAAAGGGGCTGCAGCGCCTCGGCCGGCAACCTGTGCCTGCGCGGCGGCCGGTTCCGGGTCGAGGCCACCTGGCGGGACTTCCAGGGAAACCAGGGCACCGGCAAGGCCGTGAGCCTCACCGGTGATACCGGCTACTTCTGGTTCTTCGACAAGGACAACGTCGAGGTGATCGTCAAGGTGCTCGACGGCCGCGGCCTCAACGACCATCACTGGGTGTTCTACGGCGCTCTCTCCAACGTGGAGTACACGCTGAAGGTGACGGATACCCAGACCGGCCTGTCGCGCCGCTACTTCAATCCCATGGGCCAGTTCGGCAGCGTGGGAGATACCACCGGCTTCGGCCCCCTGGGGGCGTACTCCACGACCGGGCGCTCGCCGCTCTTCCTGGCCGACGAGCGCGTCGACCCTGCCGCCGCGACCGGCGCCTGCAACCCCAACGGCCAGAGGCTCTGCCTGAACGGCGGGCGGTTCGCGGTGCAGGTCTCCTGGAAGGATTTCCAGGGAAACACCGGCAAGGGCGCGGCGGTGGGCCTCACCGGCGACACCGGCTACTTCTGGTTCTTCGACAAGGACAACGTCGAGGTGGTGGTCAAGGTCCTCGACGGTACGGGGCTCAACGGCAAGCACTGGGTCTTCTATGGCGCCCTTTCGAACGTGGAGTACACCTTGACCGTGACGGACACGGAGACCGGCAAGGTGAAGACCTACAAGAACCCGAGCGGGCAGTTCGGCAGCGTCGGAGATACGGGGGCGTTCTAGTCTCCGGCGTGATACACAGGGAAGGTGACCGCTCCCGTGCACCTTCCCCCGATCCCCCCGGTCGCCATCATCGGGGCCGGAGCCGCGGGGCTCGTCGCGGCCATTTTTGCCGCGGGAAACGGCCACAAGGTCCTTCTCCTCGAGCGGACCCGCGACGGCGGGCGCAAGATCCTGGTCAGCGGGGGCGGCCGGTGCAACGTGCTCCCCTCCGCCCTGGAGCCGGGCCGGTTCGTCACCGGTTCGTCCCCGAACAGCCTGCGCAAGATCCTGCTCTCCTGGCCGCTCCCCGAGCAGCAGCGGTTCTTCGAGGAGGAGGCCGGGATCCCGCTCGCCCTGGAGGAGGAGACCGGCAAGCTCTTCCCCGCCTCCAACCAGGCGCGCGACGTGCGCGACGGACTCCTGCGCCTGGCTGCCCGGCGAGGAGTCGAGACCGTGTTCGACGCCGTCGTGGAAGACCTCGTCTTCTCGGAAGGCTCCTGGTCGATCCGGCTGCAGGACCGCGCCGCGATCCGTGCCTCGTCGGTCGTCCTCGCCACGGGCGGCCTGTCGCTCCCCGGCACGGGCAGCGACGGCACCGGCCTGAAGATCGCCCGACGGCTCGGGCACACGGTCCACGACACCTACCCCGCGCTGACCCCGCTTATCCTGGACCCTCCCCGCCACAGGCCTCTCGCCGGCATCTCCCTGGAGGTGAGCCTGGAGGCTCCCCTGCCCAAGGGGAGGTTTGAGACCCGGGGCGGCTTCCTCTTCACGCATCGAGGCTACAGCGGCCCCACCGTGCTCGACGCGTCGCACCTCGCGGTGCGCTCGCGCATGGCCGGCGATCCGCTACAGTCTCTCTTCGTCAACTGGACCCGGGACTCCGCCGAAGAGTGGGACCGCCGGCTGCGGGAAGGGACCGGGGCGGTGGCCACGCCGCTCCGCCGCGTCCTCCCGGACCGGCTGGCGGACATGCTGCTTGGCGAAGCCGGGGTCGATCCCGTGCGCCCCCTGCCCCAGCTCCGCCGCGAGGAGCGCCGGAAGCTGGTCGACCTCCTCACCCGCTACCCTCTCCCCTGGAACGGCGACGAGGGCTACCGCAAGGCCGAGGTGACCGGAGGCGGCGTCGCGCTTGGAGAGGTCTATCCGAAGACCCTGGAGAGCCGCCTTCACCCCGGGCTGTTTTTCTGCGGCGAGATCCTGGATGCCTTCGGCCCCATCGGCGGCCACAACTTCGCGTGGGCGTGGGCGACCGGGCGGGCGGCGGGGCTGGGGGCGAGGCGGAAGGCATAAGTGCGTCGCGCTGGAGTCCTCCGGCCTTGACGCTCCCCGCTCCCGCAGCTAGTCTCTCCGCCAGCCAGATAGAATCATGGGAGATCTCTCCAGCTCAACGCTTGCGGCCGCGCTCGCCGGCATCGCGGACCACGTCGCGGTCTACGATCGCGAGTGGCGGTACGTATACGTCAACTTCGCCGCCGCCGAGACCCTCGGGAAGACCGCGGACGAGCTGCTCGGCCGCTGCATCTGGGACCTCTTCCCCGACGCGGTGGGCAACCAGTACTACCGCGAGGTCCACCAGGCGGCCTCCGAGCGCCGCCCCATCCACTCCGAGCACTACTACGCGCCGTTCGACTCCTGGTTCGAGAACCACATCTACCCCTTCGCGGGGGGAGTGTTCGTCATCGCGAGCGACATCACCGTGCGCAAGCGGGCCGAGGCCGCCCGCGAAGGGCTCCTCGCCCAGCTTGAAGCGGTGACCCGGCAGATGCCCGCGGCCGTGGTGATCACCGATGCCGCGGGCTCGATCCTCTTCGCCAACGAGCAGGTGACGGCCATAACCCGCACCCACTTTCCGCCGAACGCCCCGATGCTCACGATCGGGCAGACTGGCTTCCCATCCTTCACGCCCGAGGACCGCAGGATCGCGCCCGAGGAGCGGTCGCTCGCCCGCGCCCTCCAGGGCGAGACCTTGCGCAACGAGATCATCCGGGTCCCCATGCCGGGCGGCGACCAGGTCGCCCTGGAGGTGAACGCCGGACCGGTCCGCGATTCCGAAGGGCGGATCACGGCCGCCGTGCTCGTCTTCCAGGACGTCACCGAGCGCCGCCGCGCCGAGGACGCCCTGCGCGACGCCGACCGCCGCAAGGACGAGTTCCTGGCCATGCTCTCCCACGAGCTGCGCAACCCCCTCGCTCCCATCCGCAATGCCGTCGAGTTGCTGCGCACCCCGGCCGCCTCCCCTTCCCAGAAGGAGAAGGCCGGGCAGGTCATCGAGCGGCAGGTCGGCCATCTCGTCCGCCTCGTGGACGACCTGCTCGACATCTCCCGCATCACCCAGGGCAAGGTGATGCTCCGGAAGGAGACGGTCGACCTCGGCGCGGCCGTGGCCCGGGCGGTGGAGACCGCGAGACCGCTCATCACGAGCCGCCGGCACCGGCTCGACGTGTCGCTGCCCGGCGATCCCCTCCTCCTGGACGGCGACCTGGTGCGGCTGTCCCAGGTGATCGGCAATCTGCTCAACAACTCGGCAAAGTTCACGCCCGAAGGCGGGATCATCGATCTGAGCGCCGAGCGCGTGGACGGCCACGCCGTCCTGCGGGTGCGCGACAACGGCGTCGGCATGCCGGCGGAGGTCCTCCCCCAGGTGTTCGAGCTCTTCCTGCAGGCCGACCGCTCCCTCGCGCGCTCCGAGGGCGGGCTCGGCATCGGCCTGACCCTGGTGCGCAGCCTGGTGGAGATGCATGGAGGGACGGTGGAGGCCCGAAGCGACGGTCCGAACCTCGGGAGCGAGCTGATCGTCCGTCTTCCCCTCCTCCCGGCCGGCGCATCGTAGGCCGACCCGGGATATACTCCCTCCCGAGCCCGCCCCTCCCGGGCGCGTTCCCCAAAGACTCCCAAAGGCTTCCAAGGACACCCGCGTGGCGCTGACCTCAACGGTCTACAACCTCGAAGTCTCCCTTGCGGACGTGGAGCGCAGCGTCTACGAGAGCTTCGCCCTGCGCGTGGCCCTCCACCCGTCCGAGACCCTGGAGTACATGCTCGCCCGCGTCCTCGCCTACTGCCTGGAGTACGAGGAGGGCATCACCTTCTCCCGCGGCGGTGTCTCCGACCCTGACGAGGCGCCGGTCCGGGTGGTCGACCTCACCGGGCGCGTCAAGACCTGGATCGAGATCGGCACTCCCGATGCCGACCGCCTCAACAAGGCCGCCAAGGCCGCCGACCGGGTCGCGGTCTATACCCACCGCAACCCGGTCACCCTGCTGCGACAGCTCGCCGGCCGCCGCATCCACCGCGCCGCCGAGATCCCGATCTACGCCCTGGACCGCGACCTTATCGACAAGGCCGTCCCCCTGCTGGACCGCCGCACCTCGTTCGACCTCTCGCTCACTGGAGGTCAGCTCTATCTCAGCCTGGGGGGGCAGAGCCTGTCCGGACCCATTACCGAACACCGGATCGAAACCGCCTGAACTTCCACACGGAAGGGAGCCAGCGACCATGACCGAGACCCTTACGCAGTCCGAAACCGACCTGCGATACCCGATCGGCCGCCTGAAGCGGGTGCCGTCGTTGACCGAGGCCGAGCGCCAGGCCGCCATCGAAACGGTCGCCGCAATGCCCATCCGGCTGCGGGCCGCCGTTCTCGGCCTCACCCCGGAGCAGCTCGATACGCCCTACCGGCCCGGCGGCTGGACCGTCAAGCAGCTCGTGCACCACATCGCGGACAGCCACATGAACTCCTACATCCGCTTCAAGTGGGCCATGACCGAGGACAACCCCACGATCAAGACCTACGAAGAGGCTCTGTGGGCGGAGCTGGAGGACGGCAAGAGCACGCCCGTCGAGGTCTCGCTCTCCCTGATCGAAGCGCTCCACGACCGCTGGGTGCGCCTCCTGCGGTCGATGAAGCCCGAGGACTTCGCCCGGACGCTCACCCACCCGGATCACGGCCCGATGTCCGTGGACAGCCTCCTCAACCTCTACGACTGGCACGGCAAGCACCACATCGCCCACATCACCCAGCTCCGCGGCCGGATGAACTGGGCCTGAGAACCCCCGCCCGAGACCCCTGAAACGTTTTCG
>JANOCF010001260.1:0-7769 GCA_031412055.1 Holophagales bacterium
TTGCGGAAGACGGGCTGCTCGTGGAGGTCGAAGCCGACGCCGTGCCCCAGATTGTGGACGTAGCCGCGGGTCGTGCCAGGCTCCGAGATCGGCGTGGGATGCCCCTCGGAGTCGAAGAGCTGGCAGACCTCCTCCTGGAGATCCCAGCCGCGCACGCCTGCACGAGCTCGAAGGTGCGCCCGCTCCAGGGCGGCGAGCACCAGCTCGTGAGCGCGGCGCAGGGCCGGGGACGGCTCTCCTACACAGAAGGTGCGGGTACAGTCGGCGAACATCGTGCCCCGGGGATAGAAATCGGCCACGATCGACTCGCCCGCGCGGAGGACCCGCTCCTGGGTGCCGGACGAATGGGGCACTCCTCCTTCGTCACCCGGGGCGAGGATGTTCCCCTTGGGCTGCTCCAGCCCGTGCTCGGCGATGGCCTGTCCGGCTTCGGAGCGCAGGCGGGCGACGGTGAGGCGCTCGCCTGCGAGCCACAGCTCGCCGTCTCTGATGGAGGTCGCGGCGAGCCGGGAGGCTATCCGCCGAATCGCGGCGGTCACCCCCTCGGCGGCGGCGCGGATCGCGGCCAACTCGGGCGCGGTCTTGCGCTTGCGGGCAGCCAGCACCAGGTCGTTGCCGGAGACCCAGGTCCAGCCCTTGCGCGCCAGGCCGGCGCAGGCGGCCTGGATCACCCCGGCCTGCCCATGCCCGGCGAGGGCCACCCGGCCGGGAGACACTCCCGACAGGGCGAGGCTCCGCTCCGCGACACGGGCCATCAGGTCGCCGGGCTCGGCGGCTTCGTTCTGCCACCGGGTCATGTCGAGCTGTTCGGGGGTGATGAGGAGTAGGCCGGTTGCTCCAGCTTCCTCCCTCTCCATGGGCGTGAGGTAGGCGAGGTGGGCCGGCCCCTCTCTTGGGATTACGAGCTGAGACTCGCCGAGATGAACGTTCCCGACGAAGGGGGCAAGGTCGGTGTCCTGAGCGGACCGGGCGAGGACGAGCAGGGCGTCGCAGCCCCGCTCCTCCAGCCCGGCCCTGATCGCTAGGAGCCGGCCCTCAAGCCCCCCTGGGATCAAGTCAATCCAGGTTCCGGTTGATGAAGCTCTCGAAGCCGGACTTGGGCACCGCGCCCATCATGCGGTCCGCCATCTTGCCGTCCTTGAACAGGATGAACGTCGGGATGCTCGACACCTGGAACTGATAGGCCAGCGTCTGGTTCGTGTCCACGTCCAGCTTGGCGATGCGGACCTTGCCGTCCATCTCGTTGGCGATCTGGTCGAGCACCGGCGCCACCATGCGGCACGGGCCGCACCACTGCGCCCAGAAGTCCACGAGGACCGGCGTGTCCGACTTCAGCACCTCCTGCTCCCAGTTCTGCTCCGTCAACACCGTAACCTTATCGCTAGCCATTTCGGTTCTCCCTCTTTGATAGATCGTCTCGGGGGCGGCCATCGCTTCGGAACCGGGCCGCCGTCCTCTACAACTCCGCGGCGGTGGTCTCTTGTTCCAGCCGCCTCCGGGTGAAAAACTCCCGCGCCGTCTCCACGTCGCGGCCGATCTGGGCGGAGAGATCCATCACCGTCGGAAAGATCTGCTCCTCCCGCAGCCGCTTGTAGAAGAACAGCTCCACCCACTCCCCGTAGACGTCGGACTTGAAATCGAGGATGTGGCTCTCCACCACCCGCTGGTAGTTCTCGTAGACCGTGGGCCGCGTGCCCACGTTGGTCACGCAGTCGAAGTACGCGGGAAACTTGGGGAAGAACACGCGGCCGATATAGACCCCGTCCAGCGGCAGCAGCTTGTTCTCCGGCACCAGGTTGATGGTCGGCCAGCCCAGGCGCTGGCCCATGCGGTCGCCGCGGCCGATCACCCCGCAGATGGAGTACGGGCGCCCCAGCATCTCCATGGCTTCGGCGGCCTTGCCCTCGCCGATCGCGCGCCGGATGCGGCTGCTGGAGATCCGGTCCCCGCCGCTGGAGACCTCGTCCACGCCAAAGGCGCGGAAGCCGAAGCTCTCCCCCATCTGCCGCAGCAAGGACAGGTCGCCCTCGCGCTGGTAGCCGAAGACGAAGCTCGAGCCCACATAGACCTCCTTGAGGTCGAGCTTCTCGTGCAGGAACTCGCGCACGAACCGGCGGGCCGGGATCTTGGAGAACTCGGGGGTGAAGCGGACGACGAGGACCACCGAGATCCCCACCTCCTCCAGCAGCTTCTCCTTCTGCTGCAGCGTGGTGAGCAGGGTCGGCGCCTGGTCGGGCCGCAGGATGGAGACGGGATGGGGGTCGAAGGTGACCACCACGGAGGGCACGCCCAGCTCGCGGGCGCGGGCCACGACCAATTCAAGGGCGGCGCGCTGTCCGAGGTGGACGCCGTCGAAGTTGCCGATGGTCCCCACCCCGCCGCGGGGCAGATCGCTGGCGTTGAAAGCGTCTTTGACGACGATCATGGGCTGTATTGTGTCTCAGGCGATGGAAAGTTCGGCGGCCTGCGCCACCTGGACACTTTCGACGCCCACGGGGCCGACGATGTGCCCGACGATGTCGTTGGCGTAGGCCTCGGTGATCTCCACCTCGACCAGGGCGCCGGCCGGGGCGGACCCGTCGTTGATCAGCAGGCGGCCGTCGATCTCCGGGGCCATGCCGTAGTGGCGCGCCTGGAGCAGGTGCTCGGTCTCCTCGCACGGACCCTCGACCAGCGCCGCGAGCCGCCTGCCCACGAGCCGCTGCCGCCGCTCCAGCGCGACCGGTTTCTGGGCCTCCAGAAGCTGGCGCAGGCGGCGGCGCGCCACGTGCCTGGGGACGCGGCCGGGGAGGCTCGCTCCGGGGGTCTCCTCCTCCGGGCTGTAGGCGAACGCCCCGAAGTGGTCGAACCGGGCCTGCTCCACGAACTGGAGCAGATCGCGGAAGTGCTCCTCGGTCTCGCCGGGGAAGCCGACGATGAACGTCGAGCGCAGGAAGATGTCCGGCGCCAGCTCGCGGGCGCGGTCGAGGAGCCGGAGGTAGCGTTTGGCGTCCCCGCCGCGCCGCATGGCCGACAGCATGTCGCCGTGGCTGTGCTGGAGCGGGATGTCCATGTAGGAGCAGAAGCGCTTCTCGCTCCCCATCAGGCGGAGCAGCTCCTCGTCGAGCGTGGTCGGGTAGGCGTACAGGAAGCGGATCCAGGGGATCGACGTCTTCGCGAGCAGCTCCTCGACCAGCCTCAACAGTCCATGCCGGCCGAGCCCCAGGTCCTCGCCGTAGCGGGTGGTGTCCTGGGCGATCAGATTCAGCTCGACGATGCCGGACTCTTCATGGAGACGGCGGGCCTCCTCCACCAGGCTGTCGATCTTGCGGCTGCGGAAGCGTCCGCGCCAGATCGGGATCGCGCAGAAGGTGCAGGGGTTGTTGCACCCCTCGGCGACCTTCAGGTAGGCGAAGCCGCGGGTGGTGAGCAGCCGGGGCGCGGTGTGGTCGAAGACCATGTGCGCGGGCGCCGGCAGGGGCGGACCGCCGCCGAGCTGGACCACGTCGCCCACATCCCGGAGCTGGTCGAGGCCGACGAAGCCGTCGATCTCGGGGATCTCTTTTGCCAGCTCCTTGCCGAACCGGTTGACCATGCAGCCGGCCACCAGCACCTTCTCGACGCCATGGCCCTTGCGGCCCACGACCTCCAGGATGGTGTCGATCGACTCCTGCTGGGCCTCCTCGATGAAGGCGCAGGTGTTGATGACCACGGTGTCTGCCTGGTCGAGGTCGTTGACGACGTCGTAGCCGCGTCGCGCCAGCTCCCCCAGCATCACCTCGCTGTCGACGAGATTCTTGGGGCAGCCGAGGCTGATCATGCCCACGCGGGGGCGGCGGATGGGTTCAGTCATGAGCGGGAGAGTCTAACAGATCGGTGTTGAGGGATATTTCACGCCTGTTCTGCTGCGAGTGGGCCCCCATTCGCAGCGGCACGAGGGTGATACGCAGCGGCGGAAGAGCTTGCCGCTGCGACTCGCGCTCCACTCGCAGCGGCAAGGGAGTTGTACGCTGCGAATGGGGAGTCAGCCGCTGCGAGTCACCCGTCGTACGCTGCCAATCCGCTGCGAGTCGCTGCGAGTGATGGCCGCGCCGCTGCGAATGAAGCCCCGGCCGCTGCGAGTGAAGGGTTTTCTGCTGCGAATGACCCTCCACTCGCAGCAGACCGGAGGCCGGGCTGGTAAGATGAAGGCATGAGCTCGGACCTCACCGTTCCACAGATCCTGGACGCACTGGACGCACAGATTGCGCAGCACCGGGAGCGCGAGGCGTTCCACGCCGCGCAGGAGGCGGTGCACCGGGAAGAGCGCGCCCGGCATGCCGCGGAGTTGGAGAGGCTCACTCGGCATGCCGAGAGCTTCCGGGAGAACCTGGACGGGATCTCGGGCCTCAGCGTCCCGAAATCCCGCGACCCTGAGCCCGTCGAGCGCACCAACCTCACCCGGCTCGCGAGACTGGCGGTCGCGGACCTGGCGCGGGACCAGCCCTTCAGCGCCAGCGAGCTGGCCGGGATCATGGACCGGCGATTCGGCGAGAGGACGGGGAAGCGTACCGACCGCAAGCTCCTGGGCATCGTGCTCCGCCGCATGGGCGAGGGCGGGCTCCTGCGCCTCGTGCGCAAGGGACGGCCGAAAAACGAAGCGGTTTACGCGCGGGTCTGAAAGCCCCGAAGGGGCGCGGGCGTAAAGCCTGGGGTTTCAACCCCAGGTATCCCATCCACCCCCCGTTTCATCTAGTCCCGGAGGGACGACGGCGGGGCGAGGGGCGCGAGCCCCGCAGCAGGGGGAGGTCTTGGGCATAACGCTCCGGTAGCGCGCCTGCGTCCCTTTGGGACTTGGATCTTTTTGGGGGACTCTACCTGGGGTTGAAACCACCAGGTTGAAACCCCAGGCTTTACGCCCGCGCCCCTTCGGGGCTCAGATGCCGCTCCCTCGGAAGATTCGGAATTCAGATATCCCTCACCCCCCCGCCGCTTCGCGGATCTGCTCCGTGTAGCTCCCGCTCTCCCGGAGGAGATCCGCGCGGGTGGACGCGATGATCCTGCGCACCAGCCGGGGGTCTTTCCGGAACCACGGACGCAGATCGGGCGGCCACTCCGCCAGCGAGGGGAGCGGCTCGGCCCAGCTCCCATCCCTCTCCAGCAGCTCCTTCCCCTGCTCCAGGAACGCGCCGAGGAACGTCGCCAGGTCGGAGGCGAGCGGGACGGTCTCGTCCAGCTCGAAGCCGGAGTCCAGCACGACGCCCACGCACGGCCTCTCCAGGAACGAGCGGACCACGCCCACGTCCACGAGGCCGCGGTCCCCGGCGAAGAGGATCATCCGGTCGCGCCAGGAGCGGTTCAGCTCCCACGTGAAAACGGTCCGGAACGCGATGGTCCAGAGGCTCTCGCCGAGCACGGGATAGAAGGCGTACGGCCCGGCCTCGAAGCCGTTCGAGAGCCGAAGGAGCTTCGGCAGCGCGGGGTCCAGGTTCACGAGGGTGGGACCGGCCCGGCGCTCCAGCTCCTCCAGATCTTCCGGGGACACGCCCGGCCGCAGCCGGACCGCCTGCGGGTAGCGGGCCGCCAGCTCTTTCAGGGTCGAGCGCCAGTCCGGCATACGGCTTCAGGCTCCTTTGATCGCCACGGTGGGAGGGATGCGCGCGGCCTTGATCGCCGGGAGCCAGCAGGCCAGGAACGAGACCAGGGCCAGGACCGCGGGGATCGACACGAAGGTGAGCGGATCGGTGGCGCCCACCCCGAACAGGAGGCCCGCCAGGACGCGGCTCAGCGCCAGCGAGGCCACCACCCCGGCGGCCACGCCCGCCCCGACCAGCGCCATGCCCTGCCGCACCACCAACCGCCGCACGTCCCGGGGCTCGGCACCGACCGCCATCCGGATGCCGAACTCGCGGCGGCGCAGGCTCACCGAGTAGCTGAGGAGGCCGAACAGGCCGATCACCGCCACGGCCAGGCCGAGCAGCGCGAACAGGCCGGCGATCTCGGCGTACATCTGCTGCTGGGCCAGGCTGCGCTTGATCTGCTCGCGGCAGGTCATCAGGTCCACGACCGCGAGGTCCGGGTGCGCCTCCCGCAGCGCCCGGCCGAGCTGCGGAGCCAGGGCGGCCATGGATGCGTTCGAGCGCACGGCCAGGGTCATGCGCGGGTGCCTCCTCTGCTCGAACGAGAGGTAGACCAGCGGGCCCGCGGGCTCGACGGCGCTGTGTTGGATGTCCTCGGCCACTCCCACCACCTCGAAGGGCCGGTCCAGGTTCTCGGAGGACTGCGGGTCCTCCAGGCGCACGATCTGCCCCACGACGCTCTCGGGGCTTGCGGCGGCGCTCTCGCCCCACAGCCGGCGGGCGAGATCGCGGGTCACCACCAGGGCCGGCGCCGAGCCCTCGCGGTCGCGCCCGTCCAGCGGCCGGCCCGCCAGGATCGGGATCCCCACCGTCGCGAAGTACTCCGGGGCCACGGAGTTGTAGGCGGTATCGAGCGGCTCGCCGGGCCGGCTCCCGCCCAGGATGCGAGCCATCCTGGACCGCCCCGAGAGCGGCGGGACGTGGACCAGGCTGGCCGTCGTCACGCCGGGAATCGCGCGCGCCTCCTCCAGCACCCGGAGGAAGACCTTAGCGCCTCCCTCCTGGTCGCTGTCGCTGACATTGCGCGGGATGTTGATGGTGGCCAGGAGAAGACCGTCCGGATCGAAGCCCGGCTCCACGTTGACGGCTCCCTCCAGCGAGCGGACCAGGAGACCGCCGCCGAGGAGCAGGAGCACGGACAGGGCCACCTGCAGCACCACGAGCAGCTTGCGCGGAGCGAGCCCGCCTCCCGATCCGCTCGCCGAAGCATCGCTCTTGAGCGGACCCAGGAGGTCGCCCTTCAGGACCTTGAGCACCGGACCGAGAGCGCCCAGCGCGGCGCAGAGCAGGGTGGCGAGCAATGCGAAGCCGATGCCCCTGGCGTCGAGCCGCAGGAACTCGGTGCCCTCCGACCAGTTGCCCAGCCCTCCGGGGGTGGTGGTGACGTAGCCTTCGATCCGCCGCTGCAGCGCGGACGCCACCGCCAGGCCCGCGAGCCCGCCCGCGAGGCAGAGGACCGCGCTCTCGGCCAGGACACCCCCGATCAGCCACGACCGGCTGGCTCCCAGGGAGGCGCGGATCCCCCACTCGCGCTGCTTCGAGATGGCCCGCGCCAGCAGCAGGTTGGCGATGCTCGCGCAGCCCAGCAGCAGGAAGACCGTGGCCACCACCATGAGGATGCGCGCCCCCTCGACGAAGTAGTCCTCCTCGTACGCCGGGTCGAAGCGGGTGGCGCCGATCAGATCCATGTGCCGGGCCTCCCTCTCGGCGAGCGGGTGGGCCGCGTCCAGCGACCTCCCGAGCACCTGGAGGGCGGCGCGGGCCTTCTCCTCGGTCACCCCCGGGGCGAGCCGGCCCAGGAGGTTCAGCCAGCGGGGGTCGCGGCTGTCGATGCGCGGCACCGCGGTCACCCGGTCCGACTGGAGCAACGGCACGTAGACGGCCGAGGCCAGCCCCTCGCCCTGGAAGCCCTCCGAGGTGACGCCGACCACGGTCATGCCGATGCCGTTGATCCGCAGCTCGCGGCCGACCACGCCCGGGTCGGCGCCGAGCTTGCCGCGCCAGAAGTGGTGGCCGACGACGGCCACGGGCGGCGCGTCCGGCCGGTCGTCGGCGGGCTGGAGCAGCCGGCCCACGGCGGGCCGGGCGGCGAAGAAGGAGAAGTAGTCGCCGCTCACCAGGTGCCCCCAGGCGAACGAGGTCTGCTCGCCATGGGCGATGGACGCCCCGAAA
>JANOCF010001261.1:0-2547 GCA_031412055.1 Holophagales bacterium
GAAGGTGGAGAAGCCGCCCCGGGGGGCGACTTTTTCGGTGAAGCGGATCCAGAGGGGCAACGCGGCCCGCGCTCCCGAGAGCCGGGTTGTCGCGTTGTCGTCGTAGCCCACCCAGACCACCGTCGCCCTCTCCGGGGAGTAGCCGCCGAACCAGCTGTCGCGCCGCTTGTTCGTGGTCCCGGTCTTGCCGGCCACGTCGCCGCTCAGACCCCGGGCGGCACCCCGGGCCGTACCGCGCTCGAAGACGCCCTGGAGCAGCGACGTCACCAGGTAGGCCGACTGGGGCGACAGCACCCGCTCCGGCTCGGGCAGCGACGTCCCCTCCTGGGGCTTGCCGTAGCGGTCCAGCACGGCCGCGAGACCGTGCACGGGCGGACGTACCCCGCCCGCCGCCAGCGTGGCATAGACCGAGGAGAGCTCCACCGGAGTCACCTCGGCCGCGCCCAGGGCCACGGAGGGGAACGGCTCCATCTTCGTGGAGATCCCCATCTCGTGCGCCAGCTTGACGATCCTGGGCATCCCGACGTCGATGGCCAGCCGCGCCGTGGCCGGGTTGTAGCTCTTTTCCAGGGCCGTGCGCACCGTGACCCAGCCGTGGAAGCTGCCGTCGTCGTTCTTGGGACTCCACGCCATGGTGGCGAGCCTGACGGTGAGCGGCCCGTCTTCCAGGAGCGACGTAGGCGTGACCCGCTTGGCCTCGAAGGCGGCGGCGTAGACGATGGGCTTGAAGGCGCTCCCGGCCTGCCGCAGGGCCTGCCCGGCGCGGTCGAACTGGCTCTCCTCATACCCCCGGCCGCCGATATAGGCCAGGATGCCGCCAGTCTCGGGATCGACCGACACCAGCGCGGCCTGGAGAGGACCTTTGCCCTTGTGCCCCTTCTGGTACCCCTTCTCCACGGCCTTGAGCCCTTCCTCGACCGCGGTCTGGGCGGCCTGCTGGTTGCGCCAGTCCAGGGTGGAGAAGAGCACGTAGCCGCCGTCGGCCAGGTCCTCGATGCCGAAGCGGCGCTGGGCCTCCAGGGCGACAGAATCGGCGAAGTAGGGAGCGCGGCGGCGCACAACCGGCTCGGGCGCCACGCTCACGGGCGAGGACAGGGCCCGCTCGACGCGCTCGGGCTCGGCAAGGCGGAGCTTGAGCATGCGCTGGAGCACCCAGTCGCGGCGCTCCTTCGCCTTCTCGGGGTGACCGAGCGGCGAGTAGGCCGCCGGAGCCCGGATCATGCCCGCCAGTGTGGCGGCCTCCGCCAGTTCGAGCTGGCCGGTGTCCTTGCCGAAGTAGGCGCGGGACGCCGCGCCCATGCCCATCAGCGAGACTCCGCCGCTGCCACCGAGATAGATCTCGTTGAGGTACGCCTCGAGGATCTCGTCCTTGCTGTAGCGCAGTTCCAGGAGGACGGCGAGGACCAGCTCCTGCCCCTTGCGCCCCCAGGTGCGCTCGTGGGAGAGGTAGAGGTTCTTCACGAGCTGCTGCGTCAGCGTGCTGCCGCCCTGGCGGATGCCGCCGCCCTGGAAGTTGACCCAAAGTGCGCGGAGGATGCCGCTGAACGACACGCCCGAATGGTCGAAGAAGTTGTCGTCCTCGGCCGCCACCACGGCATTGACCAGGTCCTTGGCGACGTCCTTCATCTCCACGGGCCGGCGCTCGTGCTGCTCGGGACCGTAGTAGGAGGCGAGCAAGGGCGGATCGAGCACCACCGCCTCGGCCTTGCTGCCGTCCTGGCGCAGGCCGGCGATGCGGCCGCCGCGGTAGGTGATCTCGACGAGCCCGCCTCCCTGGGTGCCGTCCGGCCGCGGGAAGCTCCGCAGGTGGATGGCAAGCCCGCGCCCCGTCTTTCCGGTCTTGCGGTAGCGGCCGCCGGGGAGGGGTTCGGTCTCGGTGTCCTCGCGGTAGCCCTCGGAGCGGAGATCCGCGATCAGCCGGTCCAAGGGATAGCTCCGGCCCGGGGTCAGGAGGCTCGCGCGGGCGTACAGCCGGGACGGCTGGCGGAACGTCAGGTCGTCGAACTGGCTCGTTAGCTGCCAGAACGGCCGGATCACGAAGGCGCCGACGGCCACCAGGATCAGGAAAAGGACCAGCCACTTCAAGCGTGATCGCCTGCGAGGAGCAGGGGGCGGAGGGATGTTTCGCGTACGTGCGGACGGCATTCCGGGAAGCTCAGGAGTGCAAGAAGTGGTCCATGGCTATGTAGGCCCGACCTGCACATCCTACAGAAATAGGGCAGGCCCCGGGAGCCGTTGTATGATTACCGGCCCTATGATCGCGGTTACAGACCTTGGCAAATCCTTCGGGCAGCAGATCCTCTTCGAGGATGTCTCGCTGCAATTCAATCCCGGCAACAAATATGGCCTCGTCGGGGCCAACGGCTCGGGCAAATCCACCTTTCTCCGCATGCTGACGGGCGAGGAGCTCATCAGCGAGGGCACCATCAACATGCCCAAGCGGCTCAAGCTGGGTGTGCTCAAGCAGGACCATTACCAGTACGAGCACATGCCCATCCTCGAGGTCGCCATGATGGGCAACCACGAGGTCTGGGAGGCGATGGTCGA
>JANOCF010001262.1:0-3483 GCA_031412055.1 Holophagales bacterium
TGCCCGTGGTCGACCTGCGCAACCTGCTATGGGAACGCTCCCCCTTCCGCTGGAACGAGATCCACCGCCGCACCTTCGGCCGCTACGTGAGCGCCGAGCGGCTGCGGCAGCCCGGCACGCTGCCGGTCTTTGTAGGCGTGACCCGGCTCTCCGACCGGCAGCCGTTCTACTTCGACCTGCGGACGACCGAAGACCCGCTGAAGGTGCTGCTCGCCTCCAACTATCTGCCGCCCTTCTACACCCATGCTCCACGCATCGCGGGCGAGCGCTACGGCGACGGCGGGCTGTTCGACAACATCCCTTACGCCAAAGCCTTCGAAGAGGGTTGCGACGCCGTGGTGCTGCTCGCCATGAAAGGAGAGACTGAAGGGCTCCCCTATCGCAACCCGCGGGAGATCGAGCACGTGGTTCCTCCCCGATATCGTGACCGGCTGGTGATCATCCGGCCCCGGCACCGCCTCCCCGTGGCCTTCCTGGAGCGCCGCTGGCCGCCTCTCCTGCGGACCATAGAGATCGGGCGCCTGCGCGCCCGGGAGCTGCTGCTCGGCGAGGCTCATCCCGAGACGGAAGCGCGGGCCGAGGGTACGGCGATGTCCGTCCGTGTCGCGCGCGTCGTCCTCGGCTTGACGAGCCTCCTGCGCGGCTGAGCCGGCCTGCCGAGGCGTGCAGGCCGTGGCATACTTGCCCGCACAAGGAGGTCCGACGCCATGAGACGAACCGCGCTCGCCCTCGCCTTTGCGGTCACCGCCATCCTGCTCACCCGGGCGGCCATCCCGCAATCCCAGGTCTCTTCCCCGCGTACCGCGCCGACCGCGAAGGTCACCGCTCTCGTGGGCGGACGCCTGATCGACGGTTACGGCGGCCGGCCGATCGAAAACAGCGTGCTCCTCATCCAGGACGGCCGCATCCGCGAGGTCGGACGGATCGGCGAAGTGGCTGTGCCGGAAGGCGCCGAAGTGATCTCCACGGAAGGGATGAGCGTGCTCCCCGGCCTCTGGGACATGCACGTCCACCTGATGATCGTCGGCCACGCGGACTACGACTACTGGGATCGCACCTACCCGCCGCTCTTCCGCTCCACCATCATGCCCGCGGCCGCGAAGCAGCTCCTCCTGGCCGGAGTCACCAGCGCCCGCGATCTGGGCGGCCCCCTGGAAGACAGCATCTCCGTCCGCGACGCCCTCAACCGCGGCGAGCTGACCGGCCCCACGCTCTACGTGTCCGGCCCCTTCCTGCAGCACGAGCCCTACCCCGGCACCGAGCAGTTCCGCTGGGGCATCAAGGGGGTCGACGACGCCCGCGCCAAGGTGCGCCGCCTGGCCGACGCGGGTGTCGACGTCATCAAGCTGATCGACCAGGACCAGATGACCATGGACGAGGTCCGCGCCGTGGTCGACGAGGCGCACAAGCGCAAGCTGCCCGTGGTCGCCCACTCGCACCGGGCTGAGGAGATCCGCCGCGGCATCCAGGCCGGCGTGGACTGTTTCGAGCACACCGGGCTCGGCACCGCGCCCGAGTATCCCGAGGACATCTTCGCCCTCATGAAAGGGCGCGCCAACACCCTGTTCTGGACCCCTACCATCAGCCCGCTCCTGCTCTACCAGGAGACCCGCGACGAGTTCCCCGAGCGGGTGGACGACCCGCGCTGGCAGGTCGGCCTGCCTCCCGAGGTGGTGGCGGACATCCGCCGTTCGCTCGCCCATCCGCCCCGGCTGTCCTACTTCCAGCACGTGCCCCAGCGCCGGCCCACCCTGGCGCGCAAGTTCGAGCAGCTCCGCCAGTCGGGCGCCATCCTGATGATCGGCACCGACAGCGGCGTGCCGCTCAACTTCCACAGCGACTCCACCTGGCGGGAGATCGAGGCCTGGGTCGACACCTTCGGAGTGGACCCCATGGACGCGATCCGCGCCGCCACCTACTGGCCCGCGGTGCACATGAAAGTCGACAAGGACGTAGGCACGCTCTCCCCGGGCAAATGGGCCGACGTGATCGCCGTGCGCGGCGACGTGCTCCGCCATGTCGACCTGCTCCAGGATGTGGACCTGGTGATCAAGCGCGGAACCCGCTACAAGTAGCCCTTTGGGAAGGCCTCCAACGGCCTCCCTACCTTGTTTCGGGGAAGCTCCGGCGAAAAAGAGAATCCGGCCTAGTAGAAGCTGCTACCCGCCCGGGTCGGCTTCCTGAAATTCGACAAAAGGGCTATCTGCTTCTACCCATTTTGCCGGGGGCGGCTCTCCCCTGAACTCGCCCCGGCTTATAGCGCCCTCACGGCTCTCTAGTGGCTTCCCTCGACCTTCACTGGAATCTGGCATGCCCTTTGCTCTTATCAAAAATCGCGAGGACAACGACAAAACAATTGCAACCTAGCATCAGCGCCTCAGCAGATTAAGCAAATTTCAGAGGGATGAGGAGAATCCAATGAACACCAAGAAGAGCCTCAATCGCATCGTTGCTGTCGTGTTCGCCGTGACTTTGCTCATCGGCAGCGGTGCGCAGGCCGGCAGTCTCCTCAGCCTCACCGGGGGTGGAACGGTGGAGCGAACCAGCCTTCTCGACCAGGCGGCCACCTGGATTCTGGGGAGCTGGACCGGCTTTACAAGCGTCTTCTCCTTGGATTCAACGACGCCCGATCCCGGCACGCAGAGCTGCACCAACCCCGCCGGTTGCGGAAGCGACTCGGACGGCGACGCCGGCGCCGGAATCGACCCTGAAGGCAAAAGCTGATCCTGGCTGATCTCCAACAAACCGATGGCTGGACAGCTCATGGTCTGGTACGAAAATTGCAAAATACCTGGGGCGGAGGAATGGTGCGTGAATGAAGAGCTTACCTTTGCTGGCTTGAACCCATCCCGGGAGACCAATCCCGGAGAGACGGGGTTCGGCAGTCTGCCACTCTGGCGCCGGGGCTCGTCTCAGAGCTGGGGCCTTTGCGAGTCGCTGATTGCCCGTAGCCAGGCTTGCCGATATCAGGATCCCGAGCAGATGGTCCTTCTCGCCGAGCGGGCTGTCGCGGTGGCCGATGGGCTGGACCCCATGGAGTACGGCCGGGAGCTCGTGGGAGACCTTCGCGCCCGGGCTTTCGCCGAGCTTTCCAATGCGTACCGCGTCGCGGACGACCTGGAGACCGCCGAGCGCATGTTGCGCCGCGCCGTCGACTGGAGCACCCGCGGCACGCAGGACCCTCTCCTGCTCGCCCGCATCATGCGGCTTGCCGCCGCCCTTCGCGGGGCGCAGCGGCGCTTTCCCGAAGCGCTGTCGCTGCTGGACGCGGTCTACACGCTCTACGAACGGCACGGCGACCGCTCCAACGCGGGCCGCGCCCTGATCTCCAAGGGCCTCTATACCGGCTACAACAACGATCCCGAAGGGGCGATCGACATTCTGTATGCCGGACTGGCCATGATCAACCCGCTCACCGATCCGAAGCTGGTCCTCTCGGCCGTTCACAACCTCGTGAACTTCCTGGCGGACTGCGGGCGCTTC
>JANOCF010001263.1:0-4415 GCA_031412055.1 Holophagales bacterium
GCCATCGCCGATACCACGGATGACGCCCTTGTGGGGATTGGCCTCGGTCAGCGCGTCCGGATCGGTGACGTCGTCCACGTAGACCAGACGGATGGGCAGCCCTTCCTGGCGGGCGAACGCGAAGTCGCGGGCGTCGTGAGCGGGCACGCCCATGACCGCGCCGGTGCCGTAGTCGGGCAGGACGTAGTCGGCGAGCCAGATGGGGATCTCTTCCCTGGTGACCGGGTTGACCGCCTTGCGGCCCGTATCGCGTCCCGTATCGCTTCCTTCTTTGGCCGTGCCTTCCCCCTCGCGCTGGATGCGGGGCGTGTTGCGGACCTTCTCGATCCACGCCTCCATCTCCTCGCGCTCGGGATGGGCGGCGATCAGCTTGGGGACAATCGGGTGCTCCGGCGCCAGGACCAGGAAGGTGGCGCCGTGGATCGTGTCCGGCCGGGTGGTGAAGACCGTGATCTTCTCTTTCTCTTTCTTCGTCGCCTTCTGGCCAGACAGGGGAAAGTCGATTTCAGCTCCCTCGGAGCGGCCGATCCAGTTGCGCTGCATCACCTTGACCTTCTCGGGCCACCCTTCCAGGCCGTCGAGGCCGGCGAGCAGGCGGTCCGCGTACTCGGTGATGCGGAAAAACCACTGCTCCAGGTCGCGCTGCACCACGGGGGTGCCGCAGCGCTCGCAGGCGCCCTCGACCACCTGCTCGTTGGCGAGCACCGTCTGGCAGCCCGGGCACCAGTTGACCGGGGCCTTCTTCTTGTAGGCGATCCCCTTCTCCAGCATGCGCAGGAAGAGCCACTGGTTCCACCGGTAGTACTCGGGGGTGCAGGAGGCGATCTCCTTGCTCCAGTCGTAGAGGATGCCCCAGCGCCGGAACTGCTCCTTCATGACCTTGATGTTGCCGAGGGTCCAATCCCTGGGATGGACGCCGCGCTGGATGGCGGCGTTCTCGGCGGGCAGGCCGAAGGCGTCCCAGCCCATGGGGTTGAAGGCCCGCTTGCCATTCATGCGCAGGTAGCGGAAGAGGACGTCGCCTAGGATGTAGTTGCGCCCATGACCGACGTGGAGACGGTCCCCCGAGGGGTAGGGGAACATCATGAGCATGTAGTACTTCTCGCGGCCATTCCCGCGGGTCTCGCGGGTCTCGCGGGCGTGCCGGAGGTCGACCTCGGCCGTGCGCTGCTTCTCCCAGCGGTCCTGCCATTTGGCCTCGACGGCCTTGTGATCGTATTGGCTCATCGCGCGGCGCGCACAGGTCAGGTCAGGCTGCCGGGGAAGGTGTGCTGCTTGAGGAGGCCGTCGAGGAGGCCGTTGACGAACCTCCCCGACTGCTCGGAGCCGAACCGCTTCGCCAGCTCGATGGCCTCGTCCACCACCACCAGCTTGGGTGTGGCGGGCTCGAAGAGCATTTCGTAGATGGCCAGCCGCAGGACGTTGCGGTCGACGGCGGGCATGCGCTCCAGCCGCCAGTTGTCGGCCTGGCTGCGGATGAGGTCGTCGATCTTCTCCTGGTTGTCCAGGGTGCCGCGCACCAGCTCCTGGGCGAAGGTGAAGGCCTCGTCGACCCACTTCTTCCTGCGCGCGTGCTCGGCCTGCTCCTCTTCCGGAGTTCCGCCCTCCCGCTTCTCGCCGAGCTCCTCGCGCGTCATATACTCGGACAGGTCGTAGGACCTGAAGATCTGAGGGATGGGGCTGCCGCCGAGATCGCTCTGGTAGAGCATCTGGACCGCCATCTCCCTGGAGATTCGCCGTTTTCCCGGATTCATGCCTCGCCTCGAAAAGGGGACCCCTGACGTCGAAGAACGTCGGAGCCCGCCGAAAACTCCAAGTAAACCGATGCTGGTCGGGGGAAGAACGGCCGTCCGGACGCTCCCGAGCCCGGCCGGCTCGAACGTCCGGCAATCATAGCCGCGCCGGGAGCGCGTGTCAGCCCCGGAGACGGGCGAAGAGGTCGGCCATCTCCAGCGCCGCGACCGCGGCGTCCCAGCCCTTGTTGCCGGCCTTGCCGCCCGCACGCTCCTCGGCCTGCTGGGAGGTGTCGCAGGTCAGGACTCCGAACCCCACCGGAACGCGGTGGCGCTGGGAGACCGAAGCCAGCCCCGCGCTGCACTGGGCGCAGATGTAGTCGAAGTGCGGGGTGTCGCCCCGGATGACCACGCCCAGGGCCACCAGGGCGTCGAGCTTGGGCCTTCCTTCACTGGGATGCGCCAGCTCCTCGGCGGCCTGGGGCAGCTCCCAGGCGCCGGGCACGCGGACTAGGACGATGTCGCCGGAATCGACCCCGTGGCGGCGCAGGCAGTCGACCGCGCCCGCGACCAGCAGCTCCACCACTCGGGAGTTGAAGCGCGAGGCCACGATCCCGAACCGCTTGCCCGCGCCGGTCAGCGCGCCTTGAACCTCTTGAATCTCGCTCATGAACAGCCCTCTCTAGAGCGGCCCGGCGCCGAGCGAAGCGACGATGTCGCCGGCATCGCGGGCCATCTGCCGCAGGAAGAGCCCGTAGTGACGGGCAAGGAAGATCTTCATCAGGATGTCTGTCGCGATCCCGGCCAGGGCCACGGCCATCAGCCGGTACTCCCGGCGGTCGAACGGCCAGGCCTTCTTCACCAGCAGGGGCCGGGCAAAGAGGGAGCCGAAGAGGACGAAGGCGAACACCCGGATCACGGACCAGGGAACCCAGGCGGCCACGGAGCCCAGCAGCGGGTGCCCGCTCGCCGCGGCGTAGCTCCCCACGAAGTAGCTCATGTAGGCGGTGAGGAGCGCTCCCAGCACCAGGCCGAGATAGCCGCCGCTCAGCCAGGCGAGCACCACGAAGACGGCCAGGTGCAGCAGGTGCTCGGGCAGGAACTGCCGCCACTCGTTCTCCTTGCCCTCGCCGGTCGCGATCCAGCTGAACATCTCCTGCCGGTAGCGCTCGCCCTCGACGATCCTCTCGGCTGTCGGCCCAGGCAGGGCGAAGACCGCGAGGATCACTCCCGCGCTGAGAAGAAGGGCCCAGAGCATGCCGAGCCGCCAGGCGCCGGCGTAGTCCCGCTCCCGCACACGCTCGGCGAACGAGGGGTAGAGCGTCAGGGGCGCCAGCAGGACCAGCGCCCAGCCGCCTCCGGGCACGAGGACCAGGAGGATCAGAAGAGGAGTAAGGGCGATCAGCCGCTTCACAGAGCGCCTCCCGCCGGCCCCAGGTGGATCTCCTCGACCAGGGTCGAGGGGTCCGCGTCGAGGGCGAACCCGACGGCCCGGGCCACCTCGCGGGGCGGCACCATGCGGGAGCGGTCCCATGTGCCCGGGGCGGTGTCCCAGATGGGAGTGTCGGTGGCGCCCGGGTAGAGAGCCGTGATCAGGATCCCGCTGCCGGCAAGCTCTTCCCGCAGGGCGGCCACGAGCCCGGCCAGCCCCCACTTGCTGGCGCAGTAGGCCGTCCACCCGGGAAAGCCCTTCTTCGCGGCGACCGAGAGGATGGGGACGATCCATCCCCTCCCCTGCTTCTTCATGTCGGGGAGCAGGGCGCGGATGAGGAGGGCGGTGCCCGTGAGGTTGACGCCGATGGTCTCGGCCACGGCTTCGGGGGAGAGGTCGGGCAGGGGTCCGATGTGGGCCACCCCGGCCGCGGGGATGACGATCTCCGCGGCGCCCCAGCGCTCGCGGACGAGGGTCGCGGCCTGCTCGAGGGCCGAGGGGTCGCGTACGTCGCAGGACAGGACGAGCCCGTCGGCGCGGGCGGCGGCGAGCGTCTGCTGCAGGGGCTCCTCGCGCCGGCCGAGCAGGGCAAGGCTGTAGCCCCGGCGGGCCAGCTCGAGGGCGATCGCGCGCCCGATGCCGGTGCCGCCGCCGCTCACGACCGCCACACCGGAGTCATTACGGCGTTGAGAGGTCATGGATGTCGCGGATGTCGCGTCGTGGTAGAGATCACGGTGTCAGCTTCGGAGGCGTTAGAGGACCTGTTGCGCCGGGCGATCTTACTACAGACCGGGGCTTAGCCTGGAGGGGTCGAGGAGTGTCCTTATCCCCGCCTCTGAATGGGGTTCAGGGGAGGCCGAGTTCAAACCTTCGCGTCCGACCGCTAAGGGGTCGCGCAGGTACAGCGCCATCGTGATCAGCGACGAGGAGGCCGCCCAGGTCGACCGCCTGCGGTACATCCTGGCCAACGGCTGCACGGAAGGGCTGGTGGCGAGCCCCAGGGACTGGCCGGGAGTCCACATGATCCGCGCCCTCCTGGACGGAGAGCCCTTGATCGGCACCTGGTTCGATCGCACCAAGGAGTACACCGCGCGACTCCCTTAGTCCCTCCGGGCGCCCGCTCCGCACCGTCTCCTACTTCGCAGGAGACGCCATCGTCATCGATCGGACCGGCCCCGGCGCCAAATAGTGCCGAACTTCTATGAAATGGTTTCGGACTCCGCGCCATCATAGGTGGGACGCTGACGTCC
>JANOCF010001264.1:0-2778 GCA_031412055.1 Holophagales bacterium
CTCGGACCAGCTCTTCGGCTTCGAGCGCCTGGAGCAGAGCCTGGCCCGCCACTCCCACCTCGGCGTCGAGAAGCTCCGCGATGCCGTGCTCGAGGACGTGGCCCGCCACTCCGGCCACGGGCCGCGCGAGGACGACCAGACGATCCTGGTGCTGCGGCTGCCCTGACTTGAGTCCGATTCTGCGCGGAACGCGTCTGATTGTCGGGTGTCGCGGTCCGATCTTCCTCCATCAAAGTCCGATTTTTAAGTCTCCGTGTCCGATATTCGGAAATACCTGTCCTGTTGTTCCAGTTGAAAGTCCGATAATCATAAGAAGAAGTCCGATTTTCCCCGAGGGGAGTCCTGTTTTGCCCCGAAGAAGTCCGACTTTTCTCTGACGCGGTCCGCTTCTGCGGAGCGGGGGCTCAGTTGCAGGGCAAGGCGCTCGTATCCTGCACCGGCGCGGCCGCCTTGCCGTTCGGGTTGGTGTAGGTCTTGGAGCTTCCGGTCACCGTGTCGGTCACCGAGAGCGTGAGCCCGACATTGGTCCCCGCCGACCAGAAGATCCAGTACTTGTTGTTCAGGCCGCAGGCGTTGAGCACCTTGACCAGCAGCTCGGGATTGCTCGCGCCGAAGAACCAGAAGAGCCCGCCCGAGTTGACTCCCAGGCTGGACAGCGGAATGGCCTTGCCGTTGCCCGAGTGCTGCGCGGAAGAGTAGGCCACCTGGACCCGGAACCGCCGGTCGCCGGCCTGATCGTCGATGCACAGCGTTTCCGCGCTCGGCGTGCAGGGACCCGTGACGGCCGGGCTCAGGAACCCGGCGATGGCCGGATAGGTGGAGGCAAAGGCGCCGTCGAGCTCGGAGTTGCCGTCGGCGCAGCCGTCCTCAGGATCGTCGCCGCAGCCGCCGGTGAGCTGGCCGACCACCAGGCCGTCCTGGGTCATCACCGGCGAGCCCGAGCTTCCACCGAAGGTACCTCCCTGGGAAGGCAGGGCATAGAGGTAGCGCGGCCGCGGCGAGCCCTGGCAGGTCGACACGGAGCTGTTGACGATCGTCTGGGAGTAGGACTGCGCGAACGCGTCGAGCTCGGGGGCCGGGTGCGACACGCGATGGAGGACCGTGCCGTTGGCCAGCGTGCCGGTGGTCCAGCCCAGCAGCACCCGTCCTCCCGGGACGCTGTTGAGACGCAGGAAGGTGAAGTCGGAAGACTCGGCGGAGGCCAGGAGGGTGCCGCCGTTGCTGCGGGGAAGCGTATCGAGATCCGGGATGGCGCCGTTGCACGAGGCGGTCCGGTAGTCCCAGAAGGCCTCCAGGCTGGAGGTGTCGCCCTGGTTGGAGAAGCAGTGGTTCGCCGTCAGCAGGTAGGGGACGGTGCTCCCGAGCACGGAGTCGTTCAGCAGCCCGCCCGAGCAGACGTACGAGTCGCCGCCCGAGACGAACTGCAGGTGGGCTATGGCCTTGCGCGCTTCGGCGATGTAGCCGAAGGTGGAGGCGTTGGTGCATGAGGCATCCCGGATGCACTCGCCCAGCGGCTCGAAGACGGGATCGCCAAAGGCGGGGGCGCCGCCCGCGCCGAGACGGAAGATCTCGCCGACCTCGCGGATCTCCAGACCAGACCGCTCAGTCCCGGCGGGAAGCTCGATCTCGAGAAAGGCGTCCTCGCCGCGCACGCTGGGAGTCCAGAGGTCGCCGTCCGGTCCCAGAAGCTCCAGGCCGAACGCCCGGGGTTTCCCTCCCAGGCCCCAGACCCAGAGGCGGGTCCCGGCAGGAAGGTCCACCCGCTCCAGGTGGAGCCGGAGGCGCCAGGCGCCCTCCACTCGAATGTGGGTACCCCAGACGGGGGCGCCGGTCATCGACTCCGCGAACCAGCCGCCGCCCAGGCGCCGGAATCCCGGCACGCTGGCGGCCGACGCGTCCAGGCGCATCCGCAGCGGCTCGGCCAGAGGGCGGGAGAAGCCGGTCCGGACCGGACGCTCCCCGGAGGCGTTGTGGGCCTTCATGGCCTCGATCCGGTCCACCGCCCCGACGGCGGCCTGCCGTAGGGAGGCAACAGGCTCGACGCTCAACGACTCGGCCAGGCGCATCGGGGGAAGGGACACCGTCTCGGCCGCCAGTTCCGGCAAGGCGAGCGGCTTTACGGTTTCAGCAGCAGTGGCTGCGACGGGGACGGACAGCAAGGCAAGGGCCAGAAGGCTCCAGGTCCTCTTCATCATCTTCTCCTCGGAGGTGAGGAGCCATTCTAGCGCGTCTCCAGTCGGATATGCTCTCGCGCCGCAACGCTATCGGGAGGCTATCGGAGGACATCGAATGAAGATCGTCGTGCTCGGAGGAGGCCGGGTCGGAAGCGCCATCGCGCGGGACCTGGCAAAGGACAGTCAGTTTGAAATCACCGTCGCGGACGCCTCCGAGGCGGCGCTGGGACGTTTTGCGGATGAGCCGCGCCTGCGCACGCTGCGGGCCGATCTCTCCGACCCGGCGGAGATCGGCAAGGCGGTGAAGGACCAGGACCTCGTCGTGGGCGCGGTCCCCGGGTTCATGGGCTTCGCCACGGTCAAGACCGTGCTGGAGCACGACAAGGACATCGTGGACATCTCCTTCTTCGATGACGACCCCTTCAAGCTCGACGTGCTCGCCCGGGAGCGCGGCCGGATCGCCCTCGTCGACTGCGGCGTGGCTCCCGGCAGCAGCAACCTGATCCTCGGCCACGCCGCCGCCACCTTCGAGCGGATCGAGAGCTTCGTCTGCTATGTCGGCGGTCTGCCCGCGGTCCGCACCTGGCCGTTCGAGTACAAGTCG
>JANOCF010001265.1:0-9197 GCA_031412055.1 Holophagales bacterium
CGCTCCGGGTGGGCGGCGAGAGTCTTCCGCAACTGGTCCGCCATCTCGATCTGATAGGTCACCTGGGGCTCCTCGACCACGATCAGCTCCGGGTCGTAGCGGTACAGCGTGTCAAGGATTCCGGCCTCTCCCCCCGCGTACTCCTTGTAGCCGCCGCGCGGATCGTTCAGCACCCCATACAGGAGCTTGTCGCCGCGCAGGACCCATAAGCGGCGGCCGGGGTCGTGCCGGCGGACGTGGTAGATGAAGCCGCCGTTGAGGTAGCCGTCCATAAAGGAGAAGCGGGAGCCGGTGTTCGCGACTACATAGCGCGCCGCCTCGTCATAGCCCCGAACGAAGCGCGCCGGGCTTGCCATGGCTGCCCAGCAGGCTCCTGCGACCGCAAGCGCGGCGAGGGCTGTGCGCATCTGCGGAAGCTTCAACCGTGCCGCGATCCACACGAGCCCCTCCACGGCGAACAGCGCGAAGGCGGGAACCCAGTAGACCGAGTGGCGCGCCTGAAGCTCCGCCAACGGAGTGAAGGCCAGGTAGGTGGCCGCGGCGAGCGCCAGGTAGGGCCAGCAGGCGCGCCGCCGCTCCCGGCTGACCAGGACGGCGAAGAGGCCAATCACGGCTGGCACGAGGACGGCCCAGCCGATCTGGCCGGGTAGGTGGCCGGGGTAGTACGACAGCGCTCCGAGAAGGCTGCGGTCCGCAGCCGGATCCGGTCCCCCTTGGACGGTCACCCGCAGGTGTGTGCGGCCAAACTCGGCAATCATCGGCAGGTACACCGGTACGACCGCCACGATGGCCAGGAGAGCCGCCAGCCAGACCTCCCGGCGGCGAAGCACGTCGAAGCGCCGCTGCCAGGCCAGGGCGAGCAGAAAGAAGAGGAGCAGGACGAAGCCGTCATACCGGGTCAGGGCAAAGCCGGCCGAGGCCACCGCCGCGAGAAAGATGTCGGAGCGCCGCCCCCCATCCAGGTAGCGGACGAAGTGATGGACCGCGGCCAGCGCAAAGGCGAGCGCCGGCATCTCCAGCATGACGTGGCGGGTCAACTGGAAGACCATCGGCGAGAGGCCGAAGAGCAGCGCCGCGACCGTGGCCGCGGCCGTGTCGTGGGTCCGGCGGACGAGCAGGAAGAGATAGACGCACGCGATGGCGGAGAAGAGCCCGACCAGGGCCTTGGCGACCAGGAACGACGTGCCGAAGACCAGCATGAAGACCCCCTCGATACCGTAAAAGAGGGGAGGCCAGACCATCAGGCCGAGCGCCGGATACTGGAGGTAGTACTCGATGGCGTAGGCGCGGGGCCGGTCGAGCGGCAGGTCGAGGAGAAAGTCCCTGAAGAACACGCCGGTCATGACGTGGCGGGTCTCGTCGTTGTTGAAGAACGGCTCGCTGGACTGCCAGGACAGGACATGGGCCAGCCCCAGGGCCAGGACGACGCCCAGGATCCAGGGAACCGCGCGCTCCTTCACCGGAGAAAGCGCTCCGCCGCCCGGTTCGCCAGATGGATGGTCTCGTCGACGTTCAGCGTGCCGTGGACGATATGCGCCGCGTTGACGAGATGGAGCCCGGGAACCGACGTGGTCATCGGCGGAAGCGTCCGGGAGTAGTGGAGGGTGGGCAGGGCGAAGACGTGCTTCACACGCGAGACGCGGAAGCACAGGAGGTCGCGCCGGTCGAAGGCGGGGACCATGCGCTCGAGGCCGGTGAGAAAAATCTCCCGCAGCTCCTCGTCCGGCAGGGAGAAGACCGGATCGTCCGGGTCCACGTACTTGGGGAGATACACCAGGGCGTTGCCGCCCAGCTCCGCGCGGTCGACGAGCGTGGTCATCTCGACGCCCGCGGTAAAAGGGATCCCGGGGTCGGGGATGTTGGTGACGTAGAACCCGGTGAGAGGCTTGCGCAGCAGCAGGGAGGCGCAGACGATACCGAGGTACTTGATCCCACGGAGCCGCGCGGTCTCGTCCTCCGAAAGCCCCTCGCAGACGCTCGCGGCCACCGTGGCGGGAACGGTCGCCACGACCTGGTCGAAGATGTCTTGATGGCCCTGCTGGCCGTTCCGGAGCTCGACGCGGATGCCGCCTCCGGGCTCGGGAGCGATCCGCTCGGCGGCATGGCCGGTGCGGATCTCCACGCCCTCGGCCGCCAACGTCTCGGTGAACCGCTCCAGGACGCGGGCATACCCTCCCTGGACATAGCCGAACATCTCTTTCTTGAGGCCGGTCCGGCGGGCGGCGTACATCCGGGCGATGGTGGCCCAGAGAAAGGCGGCGGAGGTCTGCCGGTAGTGCTCGCCGAGCTTGGCCTTGAGGAGCGGCAGCCAGATCGTCTCGAACGTCCGCTCTCCCGACCAGCGCCGCAGCCAGTCGCTGACCGGGATCTCCTCCAGCGGCAGCGGGTCCTTCACGCGCGAGGCGTGGAGGATGGTCACGGCCAGGCGCAGCTTGTCCGGCAGGCTCAGGGGAGGGAAGCGGAGGAACTCCAGGCTGTTCGACATCGAGTGGAGACGCCCGCCGGAGAAGAAGCCGGTCCGGGTCTCGGACCACCGCAGATCGCCGTCGATGCCCAGCTCGGTCCAGAGAGCGCGCAGCCGGCTGTCCGAGAGGAGGGTGACGTGGTAGTGGCGGTCCCAGACGACGCCGTCGAGGCTCCAGGCCGAGGCGAGGCCGCCGAGCCGCCCGGCCGCCTCGAAGAGGGTGACCTCGCGGCCGGCCTGGGCGAGACGGTGGGCGAGCGTCATCCCCAGGATGCCGCCGCCGACCACGGCCCAGCGCTCCGGTCTCATATCTCCCGGACCTCCCTGTCCCGGATCTCGTAGCTCCTGCCGCACGCCGGGCAGGTCACCTCCTGATCGGCAGTCTCGCCGGCATTTCCTGCGTCGAAGCGAAGCAGGAGCTGGCCGCAGCGGCAGACGCAGCCGACCGGCCGGGCCGGATGGCCCAGAGCAAGGTGGAAGTCGGAGACCGACTTGGTTACTACCGAGCCCATGCCGATCATGGCGAACCGGCCGATGGCGAGGTCGTTGCCGACCGTGCAGCCGGCGCCGATCGTCGCTCCCTCGCGGACGAGGGTGGGGAGCGTGTGCTCGTCGGGGTCGGACGGCCGCAGGCGTTGCAGGTCCGGGGTGGTGGCCCGCGGGAAGCGGTCGTTGGTGAAGATGGTGCCGGCGCTCACCATCACTCCGTCCTCGATCGTCACGCCGGCGCAGATGTAGACCATGGCGTTGATCTTCACGCGGTGGCCGATCCGCACGTCGTAGGCGATGTAGCTCTTCTCGCCCACGATGCACTCCTCGCCGAGGCGGGCGCCGCGCCGGATGTGGACGCTGTCCCAGATCGACGAACCGGCGCCGATCTCGACCCCCTCCTCGACCAGCGCCGAGGGATGGACGAACGTAGTGACGCCCGTTGCGCCCGTCACGCCCGTCCGCCGGCCACCAGGGTGAGAGTACGGGCCTTGCGCAGGCGCTCCGGTCCGGCTGTGACCGCCGTCCAACGGCTGTCGTCGAGGGCCCGGTAGGCGGACTCGATCACCTGGACGCCTGCGAGGGCGTCCTCGATCGTGATCCGGAGATCCTCCCCGCCCCGGATCGCCCCGGCGAAGTTGACGATCTGGGAGCGGAACGCCTGGACCTTGTCGTACCCGGAGCCGAAGGGGATCCAGGCCGAGCTGGATGTCGCCGATATCTGCCGGTAGCGCGACTCCTTCCAGCCCAGTTGGAGAACACCTTGCGTGCCGTAGAGTGTGAGATAGCTGTCCGCCTCCTTGCCGAGGCTCCACGACAGCTCGATGCTCCCGAGGATTCCGCGGGCGTTGCGGACGAAGAGCCGCACCGTCTCCTCGACCGCGAGCCCCTGGCTGCGCGGCCCCTCGACGATCTGCACGTCGACGAGCGGCCCCAGGAAGAGGCGCATCAGATCGACCGAGTGCGGACCGTTGTCGATCAGCACACCCCCGCCGCTCAAGGCCGGATCGGAGTTCCAGCGCGACGACATGTCGATCCGGGTGGTGAAGGAGTTTTCCACTTGGACGACCTCGCCGATCGCGCCCGACTCGACGAGGCGGCGCGCCCGGATCACATCCTCGACATGCCGGAACTTGGAGGCCAGCGTGAGGATCGCGCCCGACCGGCGGGCCTCCTGCGCCATCAGCCGCGCGCCGCGGAGGTCGATGCTGAGCGGCTTCTCGCAGAGGACGTGGATCCCGCGCCGCAGGAAGTAGCGGGAGATCTCGGGATGCGTGGCCGGGGGCGTGCAGACGACGACGGCGTCGAGCGCGCAGGCCGCCGACATCGTCTCGTGCGACCCGAAGCCGGGACAGCCCAGCCGCGCGGCCAGGGCTCCCGCGAACTCGGAGCGCACGTCCGCGACGCCCGCGACCTTCACCTCCCCGGCCCCTTCAAATGCCTGGGCATAGGCCTCGGCGATGCGGCCGGCTCCCACCAGTCCGAACCGTACCGGGGCGTTCATGCCGCCTCCCGAACGAGGAGGCGCGCAGCCTCGTGGATGGATTCCGCAAGGAAGTCGACATGCTCCGGCTCGAAGCGCTCGTTCCAGGGGAGGACCAGGATGTCGTCCAGGGCCTCGCAGACCCCGGGGAAGCGGGAGCGGCGGTAGTCGAGCGCCTCGGGGCGGGCCAGGGTGAAAGGCCAGCGGCTGGCGCCAAAGGTCCGTTGCCGCTGAAAGACTTCGCACTCAAAGGCCGGCTTCTGGATGTAACGCGGCGCCGCGGCGATGCCCATCTGCTTGAGGTGGGCGCCCAGCGCTACCGAGCCGCCAGGAACGACGCGCGGATCGACGCGCAGGCAGTAGCGCCAGTAGGTATGGACGCTGCCTGGCCGGACCCGGGGCGTGGCGATCCCCGACAGTCCCGACAGGCCCCGCAGCGCGGCCGTGAGCCGGGCGGCGTTGGCGATCCGGCGCTCGACGAACGGCTCCAGCCGTGGGAGCTGGGCCAGGGCGACCGCTCCCTGCAGCTCGCTCAGCCGGTAGTTGAGGGCGAGAAAGGTGTGGTCCGGGTTGGGATCGCCATAGCCCCAGGCCTTGTTGATGAAGAGGAACATGCGCCGCGCCAGCGTGTCGTCGTCGGTGACGACGAGCCCGCCCTCGCCGCAGGTGATGTGCTTGCCCTGCTGGAGGCTGAAGGCTCCGACCGCGCCCATCGTCCCGACCATGCGGCCCTGTTCGCGAGCCAGGAACGCCTGGGCGCAGTCCTCCAGGATCGGGATCCCCCGGCGCCGGGCCAGGTCGAGGATCGGCCCCATGTCGCAGGGATTCCCGAACAGGTGGGTGACGACGATGGCGCGGGTCCGCTCGCTCAGGCAGGGCTCGATCGTGGCGGCGGTGACGTTGCAGTCCACGGGATCGACGTCGGCGAAAACCGGGATGGCGCCCTGGAAGAGGATCGGCGCGAGCGCCCCCATATCGGTGACCGGAGAGGTGACGATCTCGTCTCCCGGCTCGGGATCGATCGCCGCCAGGGCGGTGTGGAAGGCAGCGGTGCCGGAGGAGCAGGCCCAGGCATGACGGACGCCGAGGGCCTCGGCGAAGCGCTGCTCGAGGGCGCGGACGACGCTCCCCTTCGTGCTCGTCAACGTGCCGCTGCGGAGGACCTCGGCGAGCAGGGCCAGCTCCGGCTCGCCGAAGCTGCGCCCGGAGGCGTCCTGGTCCGAAGGGAGGGTACTGGATGAGATCTCAGTCACGATTCGCTCCCGAAGAAAAAGGTCGAAGATCAGCAGCTGTTTTAATCGCATGAGAGAGCCGGCGCTGCCCTGAGAACCGCAGGGCAGCCAGCCGGAAAAGAAGCCGGAGATGTCCCGCGATGGAGCGCAGGACCTTCATCTTGGATTGGCCGAGGAGACGGACTTCCAGCGTCGCGGGGTGCTCGACGACGGTCGAGCCCTGGAGATCCAGCCGGGCGAGGATCTCGGCGACTCCCAGGAACCCGTCTTCGCGCAGGTCCAGGCCGGCCACGGCGCTGCGGCGATACACACGGAAACAGCTCGTGTAGGTGTGCAGCTTCTGCCGCAGCACGCGCCGGTAGAGGAAGGACGCCCCGCGCGAGAGAGACAGCCGCCACGCGGGTACGTTCAGCACCCGTCCATCCGGGTGATAGGGCGAGGCGGTCACCAGGTCCACGCCATCCATGAGCCTGGGAATCATCGCCGCCAGCCCGTGCGGGTCGTAGGTGCAGTCGCAGTCGATGGAGGCGACGATCTCCGTGCGCGCGCCGCGGATGCCGGTGAGGATCGCCGCCGCCACGCCGCGGTTGCGCTCGTGCCGGAGGAGGACGCAGTCGGAGCGGGAGCCGAAAATCCGGTTGAGGACGTCCCACGTGCCGTCTGCGCTCCCGTCGTCCACGAAGAGGAAGGAGATCTCGTAGCCGCGGAGCGATGCCGCCACGTTGCGCAGGGTGTTGTCGAGGTAGGCGAGCGACCGCTCCTCGTTGAAGCAGGGGATGACGAGGGTGACGGGGACGCACGGCATCGTGTCGATCCTGGGCGGCAGGCTCGCCGGACGTGCCGGATGCGCCGGTGCAGGGACAGTCTCGAGCCCGAGGTACTCCGCGACTCCGGTGACCTGGAAGCTCCGGAAGTAGTCCTTGAGGACCCACTCCATCTTGTCCAGGTTCCGGTAATGGCGGATGCGCGTGAGGAGCGACCCGGTGTTGAGCTGCGGCTGCCCGGGGTCGAGCTCCCACACATGGAAGTACATGACGAAGGGGGAGGAGTGCCGGCGGTGCCAGTGCCGGACGAGCGGCTTGATCAAGGTGTGAGGGAGCTGCCGGAAGTAGTTGCCTCCCGCCAGGGGCAGCGCGAGGCCGCAGAGGTTCCAGGCCGAGGGCGGGATCTCCCAGATTCTCCGGCCACCCGCGGAGCACCGGTGAACCGTGTGACGCCAGGGCTCGGAGGCGAAGTCGCGGAGGAAGGGGCGGACGCTGGAGTCGTAGGCGTAGCCCTCCTCGGCCACGATGTCGAGCGCCCAGAGATCGGAAGGCCTGAGGAAGTGAGGGACGCGGTGGCCGTGGACGCGGGTGCCCGTCGCCCGCTCCAGGGCCTCGCGGGAGCGCCGCAGGTCCTCGCGGAGCTCCGCCGGGGTCATCTGCCGGATCGTGCGGTGCCAGTAGCCTCCGCTGGCGACCTCATGCCCCCTCCGGACGATCTCGCGGACGATCTCCGGCATCGCATCCGCCACGCAGCCCAGGACGAAGAAGGTAGCCCGAACACCGAAGGCGTCGCACAGATCGAGCGCCTTGTGCGTGTTGCGCACGATGCGGGTCTCGAACCGGTACCAGTTCTCCCGCTGGATGAGCCCTTCGAAAGAGCCCACCTGGTAGTAGTCCTCAACTCCTACCGTGAGGAGCACGCGCTCCGAACGATCCATCTCAAATCCTTTCTCGAACGAGGTTCGAGGCGATTACTCGCAGAATTCCGATCGTTCTGCCTGTTGTACTGGTAACTGCTGTGCTGTTTTGGTGCAAAGGCCGGGCCAAGAAGATCTCCCTGGAGATCTCCAGGAAAGTCTTTGTTGGAGCCGGTTTGGGCGAGAGGAAAAATTACGAGGCGCTGCTTGGAATACAAAAACAAATAGTTATATCGCGATCAATCCAGCACCTGCTCCTGGATCTGGTCCAGCCAGTACTCAAATAGCTGCTGGAGCTTTACGATGTCGCCGGGGCGTGCCCGCCGCAGGATCCGGAACTCCCCCCAGTTGTCCCCCAGAGGAAAGGAAAGGGCGAGCTCGCGCGGGGTAGCCCTGATTGGCTCCGGTGTCGGAAGAGCATCTTTCGCCAGGGGAGCAGGCGGGTGGTCACCGGGAATCAGGCCGGAGTCCTCCAGGGTCTCCCTGTAGCTTCGCAGCAACTCCTCCACCGAGTTCTCGTTGACCTTGAGCTCCAGCACCAGGTAGCTCCGCAGGCTCTTGTCCGAGGGCAGGTCCGCCCCGTAGCGCTCCCACAGCTTCGAGAAGAGCGGGGGAGACAGAGCTGCCTGCCGGAGCAGCTCGTTCCGCTCGGCTGAGCCCGGCTCCCGCACGACGATGTGCTGGGCCCGGTCGGTAAGCCGCAGCTCCCCCCGGATTTCTTCAAGCAGTCCATAAGCCCGCAGGGCCGCGATCGTCTGCTTGCCGCCGCTGCTCTTGGAGGAGTAGCCCCAGATCGACACCGCCACGTCTGTGGACAACGGGTTTCGCCGCTCCGCGGCATAAAGCTCCCGGGCACGGTGGACCGCCCCAGGAAGGGAGATGAACGGGAAGCTCGGGCTCCGGACTTTCTGCGCGTCAGTCATCTTGTCAATTTTATCTCCATTCGGGAGATAAGCAAAGACAGGGTGGAGACAGCGACGAGACAGACATCGGACATAAAGATCCGCAGCTTTCCGCAGGCTGTGGATGGCCGTCCGGCGGGGTATAGTCCCGCCGCTGCGCTCAACTCTGTGTTGGAGGAGACCCCGCGACCATGCTCGACATGTCCCTGGATCGTTTCTGCGACTTCCTCGCCGGCGAGGGAATCAACCGCTTCTGGCTCGTGTGGGATGGGGAGGCGGGCGGCGTTCGGGCCTCTCATCCTGCCCTGGAGCCGCTGGCCAGATTCCTCCGCGAGGATCGCCGCGACTACGACCGGCACGAAGGGGTGTTCGTCCAGATCGCCCCGGACACGGGGGTGCTCCAGTCGGCTTTCGTCCATCGCACCTGGCGCGGGCAGGGAGCGGGCGGCACTCGCTTCTGGCGCTACTCCAGCGTGGAGGACTTCCTGCGCGACGGTCTTCGGCTGGCCAAGGGGATGACCCACAAAAACGCCCTCGCGGGGCTCTGGTGGGGAGGCGGGAAGGGCGTCATGGCCCGGGGCACCGGCAAGGCCGAGGACCCGGCCGCACGCCGGCGGATCTACGAGGAGTACGGCGAGCTCTGCACCTCCCTCCAGGGCTGCTACGTCACGGCGGAGGACGTTGGCACCGCCGTCGAGGATATGGCCGCCGTCTTCGCCCGCACCCGGTTCGTCACCTGCATCCCGCCCAGCCTTGGCGGCAGCGGGAATCCCTCGACACCCACCGCCCTCGGGGTCGTCCGGGGCATGGAGGCGGCTCTTGCCAGTCTCGGAAAGGGCACCCTGACCGGCAAGACCGTGGCGGTCCAGGGTCTCGGCCACGTCGGCGAGCCGCTCCTCGGCTTCCTGCGGGAGAGGGGCGTGGCGCGGGTTGTGGGCTCGGACAT
>JANOCF010001266.1:0-11546 GCA_031412055.1 Holophagales bacterium
ATCCTCGGAGCACTGCAGGATGAGCGAGCGGACCTTCACCTACGGGAAGTCCGCCCGGTTGTCGGACAGGAAGGTGGTGCGGGCGAAGTGGCGCGCGATCTCCGGATCGGTGCGGCAGAAGCTGTTGGTCAGCTCCTCGCCGAGCTGGGGCCGGTCCGGGTTCCCCATGATCACCGGAGCCATGGCGCTCGACCAGCCCAGGTAGTTGCTGTCGAGCGATTCGAGGAGCCCTTCGATATCCTCCCGGCTGAACCCGCCGACGTAGTCCCCATCGTTGATATAGCAGGGGGACGGTCCCACGAGGACGAGGGCGTCGAACCGCTCCGGCTCCCCGACCGCCGCGAGCACCCCGATGGCGGCGCTCACCGAGTGGCCGACGAAGACCGCCCGGGTCAGGTCGAGCTCGCGGCAGATGTCGAGCACGTCGCTCGCGTAGCCCTGAAGCGAGCTGTATTTGTTCCGGTTGAAGGCGGAGAGGTCCGAGCCGCCGGCCCCGACATGGTCGAAAAGGACGATCCGGTACTCGTCCTCAAAGGCCGGCGCGACGAACCGCCACATGTTCTGGTCGCAGCCGAAGCCGTGAGCGAAGACCATCGGCTGGCCCGATTCGCGGCCGGAGAGTTGGACGTTGTTGCGGCGCAGGACGTTCATGGGCTGCCCATGATAGCGAAAACGCCGGAAGGACCCCGCGGGAGCCTTCCGGCGAGCCGGCGATTCAGCCTCAGTACACCAGCCAGCAGGTGCGGGAGTGGCCGTCGCTGCACTCCTTGAACGTAAGCTTGAACGCGTTGAAATAGACGCCCACCCGCTTGCACTGCGGGCCGTACGGGTTGAAGGTGTACTCCCACCACGTGTAGGGCTGCTGGCTGACCGGATCGGTGTCGTTCACCGGCTTGGCCCAGGTCGCCTTGTAGCCCTCCTGGAAGGTCTGGCCATACGGGTCGGTCGCCTGAAAGTGCTCGGTCCCGCGCAGCAACGGCTTGCCACCGAGCGCGGAGACGGCCAAGGTCCACGACGAGCTCCCTCCGTCGGCTCCGTCGACCGCCGGCCCGCTGTAGTTGGTGTAGGTGCAACTGTAGGCCTGCCCCCGGTTCGGCCCCGAGTAGTTCACGCCGTTGACAGGGTAGATCTCGGCGGACGCGGACACGGCGACGGCGGCGAGCAACAGGGCTGACAGAACGACCTTCTTCATGACTCTCTCCTTGCCATTCTGGTGGCGATTGCGGCGCCGGTTGGCGCCTCGTTGTGCCGCTCTTACAAGGCAAGGCCGTGGCCAGGGGTCAAGTCGCTGAAAACAAAGAGATTTCCCAAAAGCGCCGTCCCGTTCCCGGGACTGGACTCGATTCAGGGGCCGGTCGAGTCCCGAAAAGGGGACCAGGAGAGATTCAGACCACGACGCCGAACAGCTCGCGGAGCAGAGCCGCTTGCTCCTCCTCGCTTTCCAGGACCCTCTCGTGCCGCTCGCCGCCGCGGGTGGTGATCAGCTTCATCCCGCTCAAGGTGGCACGCCCGTCCGGCGTCGCCAGGGAGCAGAGGGTCTGCCGGGTGAAGTGCGATTCCGGCGAGGTCTGATGGAAGTGGGACATCCCGGCATAGTCCGGAAACTCGTACGGTTGCAGGGTGAAGCGGTACTGCGGCTGCCATGGCTCTCCGGCGCCTTCCCGGCGCAGGAGAAGGAGCCGGCCGCCATCTTCGTCGATCCGGAACGCGCGCGTGCCCTCAGGCTGCTCTCCCCGTTCGTCGAGCCGCAGCGGGTCGCGGAACGAATCGCCAAAGCCGACGTCCGCGAGCCAGCGCTCTTCCAGACGCCGGTCGGGAGAAACCAGGAGCGCCATGTGATCGAACTCCGGGCCGAAGGTGCCGTCCCCTCTGATAACGGCGGCCGAGAGCATGGAGACTGGAAAACCCAGGGCGCGCAGCAGGGCCGCGAACAGCCCGTTGAGCTCGTAGCAGAAGCCGCCGCGCCGCCGCACCACCACCTTGTCGAACAGAGACTCGTTGTCGAGGACGATCGGCTGGCCGGCGTGGATGCTGAGGTTCTCAAAGGGAATCGCCTGAAGATGGGCTACCTGCAGAGCCTGCAACGTCTCGGCCGTGGGGTCCAGCGAGCCGCGGTAGCCGATCCGGTCGAGGTAAGCCTGGATGTCCATGGGCAAAAGTCTAGCAGGGGGTAGCCGTGCCGGTGCCGCCTCCCGGGAGAAGGCAGAGAGCCATCAGATTATTCTTATTTGGCTGTTTGACTTATCCGGACACTCCGTAATAAAGTCCATCGTATTCCTGAACCAGAATAAAATGGACCTGATCTCTTATATGGACGATTGCCGGACTCTCGTCACCCAGGAGATCCGCCGCATCATTCCTACGGATGACCGGTATAAATCCATCTTGTACGACCTGATGTTGGATTATCCCCTGCGGGAAGGCAAGGCCCTGCGGCCGGCATTGTGCATCGCTACCTGCCGGGCTCTCGGTGGAAAGCTGGAGTCGGTGCTGCGCTCGGCCGCGGTGCTCGAGCTCTACCACAACGCGTTCCTGATCCATGACGACATCGAAGACGAATCGTTGATGCGGCGCGGGCTGCCGACGCTTCAGCGGCAGCACGGAGTGCCGGTTGCTGTCAACGTCGGCGATGGGATGCTGGCGCTCACGCTCCAGCCGTTGCTCGAGAACATCGGCGTGGTCGGGCTGGGACCGGCCCTGCGCATTCTCGCGTCGGTCTCGCAGATGGTGCAGGAGTCGGTCCACGGGCAGGCGATGGAGCTCGATTGGGTGCGCCGGTCCGAATGGGACATCGATGAGGACGACTACGTCCGGATGGTGGTGCTCAAGACCGGCTGGTACAGCTTCATCACACCCATGATCATCGGCGGTATCGGTGCGAAGCTCGAACAGAACCGCCTCGACCAGCTGGCGGAGTTCGCACGCCTGCTCAGCGTCGCCTTCCAGATCCAGGACGACGTTCTCAATCTCGCGGGGGAAGAGGTCACCTACGGCAAGGAGATCGGCGGCGATCTCTGGGAAGGAAAGCGCACGGTGGTGCTGCTCCACCTCATGCGCAGCGCCACCGAAAGCGAGCGTGGCGAGGTGCGCCGCATCCTCAACCTTCCCCGGCCACGGGATCCGGATGGACCCTCGGGCGTTGCGCCGCTCTCGCGGGAGGTGCTGCAGCAGCTCGTCGACGACCAGCAGCTCACCGAAGCCGGGCGCGAGCGTCTCCTGGCGTTCGTGGAATCCGCCTTCCTGCCTCCCAAGACGGTCGCGGACATGGAGCTCCTGATGTCCCTGATCGAACGCTACGGGAGCGTCGGGTATGCGCGACAGGTGGCGCGCCGCTGGGCGGACGACGCTCGCGCGCAGCTCGAAAAATGCAATGAATGGTTGATCCCCTCGGTTCACCTCAGTTTTCTGGAGGATCTGGTTGCCTATGTCTTCTCTCGGGTACGTTGAGCTGCTGGGCCTGCTCGATGAGGTCGATCGCGTCGGTCGGACCCAGACGCTGAAGATCTCCCTCGAAGCTCTCACCGGTCCGTCTCCGGCACCCGCGGGAGCAGCGGCGCCGACGATGTTCGACTCGATCCGCACCAACGACCTGCTCTACGAAGAGACGCAGCGTCTGCGCAACCTGCTGCTCGACCGCCTTGCCGAGATACAGCGCGCTGCCCGTCCCGTGGCGGCGAGCGTACCCGCATCGAGCGCGCCCGACGTGCCGCGATCCTGGACCGACGAGGAGATCATCGCGCTGCTCGACGGGGCACAGATGGCGATGATCAAGCATCCGACCGCCGCGCAGGCTGCCTTCGCCGCCCTGGTGCGCGAGGGCCGGCGCTTCGCCGAGACCGCGGAGGGAGAGAAGTGGCTGCAGGTGCTCGGCGGGTCGGGGCTGGTGCGACGGGCGCGGTGGGTGTGGGAGACCACTTCGCTCAACATGCTCGAGGAGGACGCCGGGACCATCGTGCCCTCCACCTACCTCGAAGCGCTGCTGCGCGCCACGGACGTGCCCGACCTGGAGCAGATCCTCGGCCGCGTGACAGGCATGGGCCATGAGTGAGATGACGACGCTCGGCGAGCTGCGCGCCGACTTCACCGAGCGCAACACGGCCCTGTTCATGTTTCTCGGCCTGGTGTCGGGCTTCTCAGGCGTCCTGCGCACCCTCGAAGCCGAGGCGGCACACCCGGCTCCGGCACCGACAGCGCCTGAGCCTCCGGCTACGTTCCACTATTTCGCGCTGGGCCTCATCGCTTTCGGCAGCCAGGTGATGGCGCTCGCCGAGCGCGGCCGGCAAGATGCCTCCCCACCCGAGCCGCCCCGACCGTCGATTGCGCCCGCCGATCTCCTGCGCTGAGAAAATCGATGTCCACACCCGCAGGCCCGTCGCAGCGAATCGCCCGGATGCTCACACAGGCGGACTACTTCCGCCGCTCGCCGTCGCGCCTGGGCGGGCCAGGCGAGCACAAGGAGTGGCAGCACTTCATCATCCACACCGAGGACGTGCATCTCCTGATCAACTTCAGCCTCGTCGACGACCGCCACGCGCGCGACCGGCGGCACGGCGAGACAGCCCGGCTGATCGTCCTCGCCCGCGCCACGGAGTGGGACGGCGACACCGACCGCTTCGAGGAGAGCGAAGTGGTGGTGCCGTCGGGCCGGATCGAGGCGCGCTTTGGCGACAATTGGATGCGCTTTGAAAACGGCCGCTACCTGCTCAAGGTGGCGTTGCGCGAGCGGCCGATCAGTGCCGAGCTGGAGCTGGTGCCGACGATCGTGCCGACGATGTCGAGCAACCAGCCGCTGTCGCGCACGCGCAACATCTCATGGCTCTTCGTGCCGCGGCTGGTCTGTCGCGGCACGGTCACCATTGGCGGGCGCACGCTGCAGATCGAAAACGCACCCGGTTATCACGATCACAACTGGGGCCACTTTCGCTGGGATGACGATTTCTCCTGGGAATGGGGATCGGCGCTGCCGATGGATCCCGCCAACCCGTGGAGCGTCGTCTACATGCGGATGTGCGACCGAGGCCGCACGCTCTGCCGCTCGCAGGCACTCTATATCGGCTACGGCGACCAGCAGCTCCGCTTTTTCCGCGACCAGGATGTCCGCGTGACGCTGCACAACCGCCTTGGCCAGGAGCGCTGCCTTCAAGTGCCCCGGGTGATGTCGATGCTGTCGCCGGGCACCTCGCGGGACCTCCCCGAACGCCTGGAGGTGGCGGTGAGCGCCGAGGGCGACGAAGTGAGGATGGTGTTCCACCTCGAAGACGTGTCGCAGCTCGTCATGCCCAGCGAGACCCGTCTCGACGGCGTGACGACGATCAACGAGGTGAGCGGCACGGTGGCGATGACCGGCAGCATCAAAGGCAAAAGGGTGGAGATGAATGGCCCCGGAGTCTTCGAGTTCATCCGTGACTGAGCCGGCGGAGCGACCGGCGGGAACGGTTGCGGGGCTCCTCGCCGAGTCCTTCCGCGTCCTGGCTGCCGAGCTGCCCCCGGCCTGGGAAGGGTTCTGCGCGGCTCTCGACGGGTACGCAGTGGAGATCCACGTCGACGCCGAGAGCTTCACCGTGCGCTTCCTGGCTCATACCGCTCATCTTTCAGGAATCAGTGATCCTGCCGGGATCGCGCCGCCCGACGCGCGCATCGACACCACGCGCCGGACGATCGAGGACGTGCTGGACGCCCGGCTGTCGCTGCGCGAGGCCGTGATGAGCGACGCGCTGCAGGTGATCGCGCCGCTTCCCGTCATCGACCGGCTGCACACCGGCATCCTCAGCTACGTCCACGGAGGCGTCCGCTGTCCCTCCTTCCCATCGCTGCTGAAGCGATTCCGCGCCCTGCCGGCGCCATCCGACTCCACATCCGGGAGTGTGCAATGAACGATCAGGACGACCGATCGCAGGGCAATCCGCGCCACCTCGCCACAGTCAACGTCTATGGTGCCGGAATCGCCGGCCTGACGACGGCGCACGAGCTCATGATCCGAGGATTCAAGGTGCGCATCGTCGAGGGCGACATCGCCATGGATCCCGAGGGCAACGAGGGGCCGGCCATCGGCGGGTTGGCCCGCAACCAGTATCTCGAAGCCCCAAAGCTGCTGTCGCCGCGCTGGTGGGAGATCAACGAGAAAGCCGTGTGGACGGCAGCCGCGCCGGACGGCGACACGCGCCTGGCGGTCCGTTTCGAAAAAGGCAGCAGCGACCTTTCCGAAGACTCCGCAGCCACCCTGAGCGCAGCCGCCGATGCCATCAAGAGCAAGTACGGCGCCGTCAGCCTCGAGATCGCCAGCAGCGCCGCGGACGGTAAGACCAAGAAACAGAACCGCGACCTGTCGGCCCGGCGCGCCGAGACCGTCAAGTCGGCGCTGGCCGGAGCTCTCCCGGGGATGCGGGACCGGCACTTCCACCTGCTCACCGACACCGAGCTGCCCGTCCTCACGGCGGAAGGCGGCGTCCCGGCCACCGAGCAGGGGACGGTGACCGTGCGCGTGTTCAAGATCATCCTGCCGGGCGAGCACGGCTTCCACTTCTTTCCCGGCTACTACCGCCACCTCTTCGACACGATGCGCCGCACCCCGATCGTCGACGAGGAGGGCAACGAGACCGGCCGCACCGTCTACGACAACCTCACGGTCGCGCCGCATCAGAGCTACGCGGTCCAGTTCCCCCATTCGCGGACGATCGACGAGACCCTGGACTACCAGCAGTTCGCGCTGCGGATGCAGCGCTATCTGACCACCTGCCCGGCGAGGCGCGCCGCCGAGTACGAGGACATCTCCTGGTGGCAGTACCTCACCGGCTGGAACCCGGCCACCGGGACCGCTCTCTACGTCTACTCTCCGCAGTTCGCGGCAGGGGTGAAGTTCTCGGGCCGCGTGCTGGCGGCCTTCGACGCGGAGTGGGGAGACGCGCGCACCAACGGCGACACGTTCATTCAACTGGAGCTCGACTCGTGGACCGGCAAGCAGACCTTCGACGGCATCCTCAACGGCGGCGAGACCACGAACTGGTTCGAGCCCTGGCGCCGTTATCTCATCTCCCGCGGCGTCCAGTTCGTCTCGGGTGTTTTGGAAGGCTTCGACCTGGTCGACGGCAAGCTCCGCGCCATGGTGGTACCGCCGGGAAAGCCGACCGCGATCCCCGATGAGGACGCCGACTACTACGTCTCCGCCACCGACGTGGTGAACGCGGAGAAGGTGACCGCGCGCCTGCCGAGGATCGGCGTCCCCGCCGGCCTGAACGGCTATACGACCATCGTGCCGCCCTGCCCGATCTCGCGGACACCCCAGATGCAGGAGGTCATCGTCCGCGATCCGCTCAAGCAGCCGGGCCTGCGCGACTGGGACCGCCTCCAGACGCTGTCGGGCATCCAGTACTTCTTCACCAATGAGTTCAACCTCAGCGACGGCTACATGTACTTCACCGACGCGGCGTGGGCGCTGTCGTCGATCAATCCGCAGCAGTTCTGGACGCGTCGTCCGACACTCGAGAAGGACGGCTTCGCCGGGCTGATGAGCGTCGACATCGGAAGCTGGCGGCTGCCTTCGGCGACTCCGTCGCTGCTCGGCAAGAGCGCCTGGGAGTGCACCCGCGAGGAGATCGCGCAGGAGGTGTGGCGCCAGATCACGACGTCCCTACTGCGCGAGCAACGCGACGTCATCCTGCCCCAGCCCGCCTGGTACAACCTGGACCAGAACATCGTCTTCGGCAGCTCGCCGACGAGCACGCCGCGGGAAAACCGGACGCCGTACCAGATCCCGATCGTCGGCGACTGGAAGAACCGGCCAGCCGGCAACCCCTGGGACCCGACGCCGACCTTGCCCAACCTCGACTCGGCCTATCCGTACCTGGAGCCGGGGCTCTGGCAGGCCCGGCACGGCGGCTATCTCGTCCACTGGGACAGGCTGGTCTTCGCCGGCACCTACATGCGCACGTTCACGCGCATGACGACCATGGAGTCGGCCAACGAATCCGCGCGCAACGCGGTCAACGCCATCATCGACCACGTGGTCGAGAAGCGCTACGGCGAGGAGATCCTGGCCCGGGTGATGCCTCCCTCCGCGAGCTCAACGCCGCCAACACCGCCGGGCGAAGAGCTCAACAGCAACTTTACCCGCGACTTCCAGCGACCGAGTCCCGCCGGCGACTACTGCCGCATCTGGAACCCGGAGCAGAACGAGCTCCCCAGCCTGCAAGCGGAACGCAACGCCGACGCGCTGCGCTTCGCTCTTGGCCAGCCGCACATCTACGACACGCTCGGAGTGGAGCTGCCTCTCTCCGCGACCAGCTACCAGCGGGCGATCCTCCACGGCTGGTGGCCGCCCAAGCCCAGCCCGGCCGAGGTCGCGGCCCAGGCCGCCGCCGTCGCCGCCGCCCTGCCCTCAACCGACGCGCTTTTCGAATCGCTCGCGAGGATCCGCGCCGCGCTCGAAGATTCGTGAATCATCCGACCAATCACCGCCAACTTCAATGAAAGGGGCCGCTCCATGAACAGCGCCGGCAGCCCGACGATCACCGCTGACGACAAGGTCGTCTTCCTGCTCTCCTACCTGTCGAACCTGGCCTCCTACCTGACCGGGCCAAACCTCGACTATGGGCTCTATACCTCCGTCGTCGCCGGCCTGGTGAAAACGGCCACTCCGTGGAAGATCGTCTGGGGACCGGCCGTCCTGCAGTATCCCGCCGACGGTTACGCGCTCAACGCGATGTACGTGGCGAGTCCGATCGGACAACCCGGGCGCTTCGTGGCCGCCATTGCGGGCACCAACATCCCTTCGGCGATGGACTGGTTTCTGGAAGATTTCTATGTCTCGATCCAGGTGCCCTGGCCCGCGCCGCCGACCGCGGGAAGCCCGGCGGTCTCTCTCGCGACCGCCAGCGGAGTCTCCATCCTGCTGACCATGAAGCCCTCGGCCGGGCTGCCTGGCGCCGGCCAGACGCTGCCCGAGTTCCTCCGCCTGGCCGTTCAGAGCCAGGCTGCCGCACAGGTCGAGACCACGGGCCACAGCCTCGGTGGAGCCCTGTCGCCGGCCCTCGCGCTGTGGCTCGCCGACCAGCAGGGCACGCCGGCGGGATGGGACCCGCGAGGAGCGGCAACAGTGTCGACGATGCCGACCGCGGGCGCCACGCCCGGCAACCTGGATTTCGCCAACTACTATGACGGCCGGCTGGGGACGAACACCCAGCGCTTCATCAATTCTCTCGACCCGGTTCCTCATTGGTGGAACCTGGAGACGATGGGTCAGCTCCCCGCGCTTTACGCGCCGGCGATCCCCGAGAGCCCGGGCATCGACAACCTGTTGAACCTGGCCACCGCCGTTGCGGCAAAAGGAGGAAACTACGCGCCGATCGTCCCTGCGGCAATACCGATCACGGGCACGCTCAATGCCTCGATCGTCAATCCCGGCGCATCGGCGGAATCGAACTACTTCGCGCAAATGGGCTACCAGCACACGACGGCCTACTACGTCGCCTTCGGCCTGGCCTCCTCGGTGATACCGCTGGCTCCCCTGGCCGTGCCGCCACCCTTGCTCACGGCGAGGACGGCCTCCATCCCGACCGGCAAGCGCATGATGGCCATCGGGTCCTCGATCGTCGAGATGCCCAAGGGAGCCGACGATCCGCGTACACCCGTGGTCGTCGCCGAGCTCGCCCACGTGCTCAAGGGACCGGGCAAGCCGGGCTATTGATCGCAACCGCTTTCCTCACATCGCTCATGAGTTCTGGCCGGCTGAGGACGTCTTCCAGGCCCGGGCGGCACCGACGGCGTAGCACAGGCCCAGCAAGATACAGATCGCGGAGCTCACCACCATGAACGTCATCTTCGCCTTCAACTGATTCGCGTACGGTCCGTTCATGAACATAACGACGGGAACGCCGAGAATGCCACGGGCCAGGTACACGGCGGCAATGAGCGTGAGGGCCAGGCGCAAGAAGGGGAGGCGGCGGATCACACCCGCACCCGAAAGCGCGTAGAGAGTCCATACACCAAGGATCGCGGCAATGCACACGGTGACGATGGCCGGGTAGATGGAACCGCGAGCAGCAAGCCGCGCCATGCGCTCGCCTGCTCCGAAAAACCGGTACCAGTCGGGACCCCCGAAAATAATTGCAAGGTGCAGCAGAGCCGCAACACCCGTGAGCGACCCTCCGGATACGAGCAAGCGGTCACCGGTCTGCAAGAGATTTTCTCCTTGTGCGCCTTCCGGGTTGCGGGTCGGCGCACGGACCCGGACGTCCGTGGCCAGCCGTCGAGAGACAACCTGGCGGCCAACGGTCAGCTTCGCACAAAGTACGGAAAGGCTATGAGCATGACACCCAGCAAGACAAGAACAAGGCTGTCTCTGGCGCCCAACACTCAAGGTAACCGGCGCTCCGCGGCTTTATCGCGCTGCGTCCGATGGCCGCTCGGCAGGCGGTCGAAGTCGACCTGCTCGACCTCGATCCAGGGCACGTACTCGGGGCGCTGACGGCCGACGACGAAGATCAGCATGCCGGCATTCCCCTCGCCGAGGTCGCCGGCGCGCTCGAGCTGCAGCTCCTCGCCGTCATGGAGGGTCACCCTGGCGCGCTCTTCGCGGCCGGGGGGCACGATCGAGGCGATCAGGCCGAAGAGGATGGTGTAGTCCACGCCCTGGGATGGGGCGTCGAGCGTCTCGGTGGTCCCGCTCTCGTCAAGGTCGTAGACCAGACGGCCGGCGAGGCGGCGGCCGGCGCGGGTGGTGACGCTGCCCGTGAGCGGGTGCCCCGACGGGAAGTCGCCGTAGGCGGGGCCACTGCCGACGGTACCGCCAGGGCTGAAGTCCACGCGCTCGAAGGCGTCCCAGGAGATCAGCACCCGGCCGTAGCGCCGGTCGTCGACGTAGATCCCGCGGTTGCCCTGGCCGGCTTCGGCGGTGTCGGAGAGAACGATCTCGCGGCCGTCGAGCAGCGTCACCAGCGAGCTGTCGCGCGAGCGGCGCGCAATGGAGCGGATGGTGTCGAAGCGCAGGCCGAGCTCGCCCTCGGCGGTGTGGCCGTCGAGCTCGTCGGAGCCGACGTACTCCTGCCGGTTCCACCCGACGAAGCCGGTAAAGTCGCCCTGCCGCGTGCGCACGGTACCGTGCAGCCGCTCGGGGGCGGCGCCGAGCGGCGGGGCAGGGAGGAGCTCGATCGTGCGGATCCGCAGAGCGTCGAGGTCGACGACGCCCCGCCGGCCGTCCCACACCCGCACGCCGTCGTCGAAGTCGCTGGCCTCGAAGCGGTCGAGGTCGAATACGGTCCCGCTCTTGAGCGTTACCCGCACCTCACGGCCACGCATCTCGATGCGCGCGATCTCGCCGAAACGCACCATGAGCTGCCGGCCGACGTCGCTCTGACTCTCTCTCCGGGCGATCTCGAACCCGAAGATCTCGATCGGGCGGCGCTCCTTGGGCAGCCGCTCTGGAGGCACGTAGGCGAGCCAGGGGTTGTCGCGCTTGAAGCCGTTGAAGTAGTCGCCCCAGAACGCCTCCTGGTGGATCCCCCAGCGCAGTCGCCCCTGGTAGGTGGCGCCGTCGACGGTGGTGATCCGGC